>CBDTTT010000293.1:0-2643 GCA_965363345.1 uncultured Chromatiales bacterium | reverse complement strand
AAGCACAAAGCGGTCACGATTTATCCATAGTGGATTCGTCGGATTGTGGCTCAAATAGTCATTCCACAAGACCTCTGCGATGTCTGCCATTCCCATAGGAGCGCCCGGATGTCCGGAGTTGGCGGCCTGAACCGCATCCATTGCAAGCGCTCTAATAGCATTAGCTAGGTCCCGGCGCGATGGCTGTGAGCCATCACCGTTGGTCTGAATTTCTGGATCTGAAGCCATTTTTATAGTTTTTTATAATTGGGGGCCCAAAAGGCCGGATAACGGGCGCGCATTGTCGCTCACCTGCGGTCAGGTGGCAATAAGAGCAGCACCTTATATAGGCAGAGCGCGCTTCTTATGCTGAGATATTGTGGATTAGTTAGGTGCGAGCACATCCGGAGCGCACTTCAGTTCGAATATATATTTATGCAAAGGTCGGATAAGAGTCAAAACTAACAAAAAGCATCCCAACTACGTCTATAATGCTCGGCTTGCTCAAATAATCAGGAATTTATACCGAAGATGGCAAACAACTACCAATTTACCTCCGAATCTGTATCAGAAGGTCATCCAGACAAAATGGCGGATCAGATTTCCGATGCGGTGCTCGATGCCGTTATTGCACATGACCCTAACGCGCGCGTTGCCGTAGAGACCGTTGTAAAAACAGGTTTCGTTATGCTGGCAGGCGAATTAACCACAACAGCTCCTACAGACTTTGAACGCATGGTCAGGGATGTTGTTCTGGATATCGGTTACAACAGTTCAGACATGGGTTTTGACGGTGAATCCTGTGCGGTTCTAAATGCTATCGGCGCGCAGTCTCCCGATATTGCTCAGGGTGTTGACCGCGGTGACCCACGTGAACAGGGTGCCGGCGACCAGGGACTAATGTTTGGCTATGCAAGCAACGAAACAGATGTATTGATGCCTGCAGCCATCTCTCTTGCACACCAACTGGTAAAACGTCAGGCAGACGTTCGCAAATCAGGCGAACTGCCATGGCTGCGTCCGGACGCAAAGAGTCAGGTCACACTTAATTATGAAAATGGCAAGCCTGTTGGTATCGATGCCGTAGTTTTATCGACACAGCATGGCCCAGACATTTCTCTTGAAGCATTGCGCGAAGCTGTGATGGAGAACATCATCAAGCCTGTTCTTCCGGCTGAATGGCTCAGTGCAAATACCAAATACCATATCAACCCTACGGGCAACTTCGTTATCGGTGGCCCGGTTGGTGACTGCGGTCTAACAGGACGTAAGATTATCGTTGATACCTATGGTGGCATGGCTCGTCATGGCGGCGGGGCTTTCTCCGGCAAAGACCCGTCAAAAGTCGATCGCTCTGCAGCCTATGCCGGTCGCTATGTAGCCAAGAACATTGTTGCAGCCGGCCTTGCTGAGCGCTGTGAAGTTCAGGTTTCTTACGCTATCGGCGTCGCACAACCTACCTCAATTAGTGTCGAAACATTCGGCACCGGTACGGTTAATGAAGAGACGTTAACAAACTTAGTTCGTGAACACTTTGATCTCACCCCTTACGGTATCCGTGAAATGCTGGATCTCGTACAACCCATATATCGCAAAACAGCTGCTTACGGTCACTTCGGCCGCAAGGACGTCGAATTCTCCTGGGAGAAGACAGACAAAGCTGAAGCGTTGAAAGCCAGCGCTTAATCGCTGCAATAATCAGGAGCAAGTAATAAAATGAGTACCGACGCAGTAGCAGCAGTAAAAGAAGATTATATCGTTGCCGATATGTCTCTGGCCGAGTTTGGCCGGAAAGAAATCAGAATTGCAGAAACCGAAATGCCGGGACTGATGCAAATTCGTGAAGAATATGCAGGCCAGAAACCTCTGGCTGGATCACGAATCATGGGTTCGTTGCACATGACCATTCAAACAGCAGTGCTGATTGAAGCATTGGTCGACCTGGGCGCAGAAGTTCGCTGGGTATCGTGCAACATCTTCTCAACTCAGGATCATGCAGCGGCAGCTATCGCGGCAACTGGTGTACCCGTATTCGCATACAAAGGCGAAACGCTTGATGAGTATTGGGACTACACACATCGTGCCTTTGAATGGGCCGATGGCAGCTTGCCAAATCGCATTCTTGATGATGGCGGCGATGCAACTCTGCTGCTTATTCTGGGTGCAAAAGCCGAGAAAGATGCTTCAATTCTGGATAACCCAGGCAGTGAAGAAGAAGTTGCCCTATATAAAGCAATCAAACAACGTCTGAAAACCAGCCCAGGTTGGTACACCCAGCGTCGTGACGCGATTGGCGGCGTAACTGAAGAAACCACTACTGGCGTGCAGCGCTTGTATCAAATGCAGCAGACAGGCGACCTGCCTTTCCCTGCGATCAACGTGAACGACTCAGTAACCAAGTCTAAGTTCGACAACCTGTATGGCTGCCGCGAGTCGCTCGTCGATGGCATCAAGCGTGCTACCGACGTCATGATTGCCGGCAAGATTGCGGTAGTACTGGGCTACGGTGATGTCGGCAAGGGCTGTGCACAGTCACTGAAAGGACTCGGCGCATCGGTACGGGTTACCGAGATCGATCCGATCTGTGCCCTGCAGGCCGCAATGGAAGGCTACCGGGTCGTCAATATGGATGAAGCCTGCAAACAGGGAGATATCTTTGTCACC
>CBDTTT010000292.1:0-2657 GCA_965363345.1 uncultured Chromatiales bacterium | reverse complement strand
CTTGCATATTTTCTACGCGGCAATGTCGTATCTGGTGTTACGCACGAAAAAATCACTTGGGTACATGGGTTCCGTGCAACTCGATACCGATGAGGGCTGAAATCAAATAATAAAAGACTTCGAAGCAATATTTGATGACCTAATTGCCTTTCAGGATTAGCTCGCTATTAGCAAACAGCGGCTTACCGGCAAAGCGCAAGCCAACTAACTAACTTTACCAAGGCGATTACATCGCCAGGAGTATCCGATGCCAGACTACGAAAAACTATTCCGCGAATCGGGAAAAGCCTATGACGCCCTCGATTACGAAAAAATGATGACCTTCGTCACCGAAGATTATTCATATTTCAGCATGACAGACAAAGGCCCGAAGCTGCGTGCCAAGGGCAAAGAACAGGCCAAAGCAGGCCTGAAGATGGTGCTCGAAAGTGGCGTGTACGTGAAGGGTGAAGTCGCATTTCTCAAAACATTTGGCAACATTGTGGTGGCATTGGAAAAAGACCAGTTCCGCGAAGGCGATGGCATTGTCACCCGCGACACACTCGCCATCTACGAGTACGAAGGCGACAAAATGGCAAGGGCGTACAGTTTCCCCCTCGGCAAGGACTAACACCGCCACCCTGCTCTCTTATTCCGCTCCACCAACTGGAACCCAGCACTATGAAAATAGCAATCATCGGCGCGTCAGGTGAAACCGGTACCGAACTCATTACAGTCGCATTGGCGAAGGGCCATGAGATTATTGGTGTTGCCCGCACACCCGAAAACATTGCGTCAAACGACCCGCGGGTTACCAAGCGCAAGGGCGATGCTTTCGACGAACAATCCATGATCGACGGCATTGAAGGGGCCGACGTTGTCATCAGCACCATCGGTAAGAAAAACCTACTCGACAAACGCTACACCCTGAACACCGACGGGCATCGCAACATTATGGCGGGCATGCGCAAGCACGGCATAACACGAGTCATTCCTATTTCTTCGTTCGGTGCCGCCAAGGGCAAGGAGATTGTGCGCAAGGGTATTCGTCGCAACGTGTATTTGTATTTACGTCGCAAATATTACGGTGACATGAGACAGATGGAACAGGATGTTCTGACTAGCGGCCTGAACGCGATCATCGTGCGTGCTCCCATGCTTCACAACAACGATCAAAAAAGCAGCTATGAAGTGGTTGAAGGCAACGTTCTGCCGGACGGTAAAAATATTTCCCGCCGCGACCTCGCCCACTTTGTTATCGATCAGGTCGATAGCGACCAATACCTCAACAAAATTGTGGCGCTTGCCGACCCACCGGCTGCGTAAGCACTTCACTCAGCTTTTAGAAGATTGAACAACAAGGAATTAGAGCATGTCTACTGACTCCCCAGTTAATGACAGTAACGTTTCCACGCATTCCGACGACGCCATTCGCACCCTGAGCCCTTCACAAATGTTCGGCTGGGCTGTTGGCTCACATGGCACGTCGGTGATGGTGGGTGCCATCACCTTCTACCTGTTGTTCTACATGACCAATAGCCTAGGTATCAGCGTGATTGTGGCCAGTCAGATTATCTTCTTTGTGCGCATCTACGACCTCATCACCGACCTGATCATGGGGTACATAAGCGATCGCACTCAAAGCAAAATTGGCAGACGCCGCCCTTACCTGCTCATCGGTGCCATCAGCTGTTTCGTCTGCTTTGTGTTGCTGTTCAATCTGCCGGTGTTCGACAGTCAAATCACGCTGCTGGTTGTAATCACGCTCACGTTAATTCTTTACTCGACCGCTTACACTATTTTCAACGTGCCGCATCTTGCGATGCCGGCAGAAATGACCTCAGGCTATCACGAGCGCACAGTACTCATGTCATATCGGGTCGTGTTCTTTATTACCGCGCAACTGTTACTGGCCGTTGGCGGTGCGCAACTGCTAAAGCGCTTCGGAGATGAAGTCGGTTACGCCATGTTCGGCTGGATTATTGGCAGCACCGTGCTGATTGCCATGCTGCTATCGTTCTGGATGACCCGCAGCGTAAAGTTCAATGTCCGCACTGAGGATGTCAGCTATTCGATTAAGGAACAAATCGGCCTGGTCTTTAAGAACCGACCCTTCTCAATATTTATCTCTGCCAAACTGTGCCTGCTCACAGCCAACGCGAGCTTTTCTGCCGCATTTCTATTTTTTGCAGAATATGTTGTTGAACGTGGGCCCGGGCTGATGATGTCACTGGGCATTTTCCTCACGGTCGGCACCATTGCATCTATTCCGCTGTGGACATTCATCTCGAAACGCTTCGGCAAACGCAAAACCTTAATCACCTCCTGCCTCTGCTATGCCGTGGTGAGTTTTACCTGGCTGTTGGCCTCACCCACCGAACCTGAAATATTCATTAACGCGCGAATTGTGCTACTTGGGCTGTGCGTTGGCGGCATCATGATTATCGGCTTCGCTCTACTCCCCGACACTATCGAATACGACCGTCTTACCAGCGGTATTAGTCGCGAAGGCATGTACACCGGCATGTACAGCACGATGGAAAAAGCGGCATCAGCTTTCGGGCCGTTGTTATTCGGAACAATTCTCGGTGCTGTCGGCTTTGTTTCAACTAAAGCAGGTGAGCAGGCTGTACAGCCTGATGCTGCAATCGACGTAATTTATTTTGCGGTAGGCGTAT
>CBDTTT010000291.1:0-2667 GCA_965363345.1 uncultured Chromatiales bacterium | reverse complement strand
GCGGTTCTACACTAATGCTAGCACCACCGGCGATGCCGGCATTTGCCATCGCCATCGAAATACCAAAGAGGCTGAAGGCTACCCAGATACCCACCATGCTGGTGGCGAAATACAGCGCCACGGCGCCGATGGCAAAGGCCGGAAAGCCTATTCGCAGCATCTGCTGCGGCCCTAAAGAAGTGCTTTTGATAATAACCAACTGCATCATGGTGGCCCAAATAGCCATGGCTACCAGTGCGCTGGCGGCCGCTCTGGCGACGTTAGCATCGCCTTCAATACCAATGTGTTGCTCAAGGTAAAAGGCCACGATGATTTGATTCATCGTAAAGCCCATCCAGAAAAAGAAAAACAGCAGCAAGAACGGGCGCACTCTCGGGTCGCGCCACGATAGCTTGGTGACTTCGGTGCTGTGTGATTCGTGCTTTGCTGGTTCTTTGAGTTTTAGCGCGAGCAAGACCATCGCCATTAGCGATAGCGCGATGACAACGTAGAGTGGAAAGATCACGCTAATAAAAGCCAGCGCGCCACCCATGGCCGGCCCGAGCATCGTGCCAATACCCGAACTCATGCCCAACAAGGCCATGCCCTGTGACCGTTGTTCGAGTGTTGTGGTATCGGCCAGGTAGGCGCTTGCAGAAGGGTTTATCGCTGATGCAAGAGAAGCGTAGACCAGCCGTGCGAGAACGATGCCACCGAATAGCAGCAGGGGCGCTGGCGTGCCGCGCACGCCCCATTCGAGCGTTAGCGCGAGCAGGCTGGTACCTAATGCATAGCCAAACAGGCCGACTAGCAAAAGAGGTTTACGACCAACCTTGTCGCTGAGTCGTCCCCAATATACTGCTGCTATGGCGAGCACGATATTAGAAATAGAGAAGATCAGCCCAAACTGGGTCTTGGTTAGACCCATGGTCTCTACTAAAGGAGGGAAGACGACAAACAATACCGACTGCCCCATGCCGTAGGTGACCAGGCAGACAAGCAGCAGAGCTTTATCCGGGGTGAAAAATTTATCGGGGTCGGCTGTCGCACCCATTGCGCTATCAGTCATGAAGTTTCCAGAAACGTATACGGCAAATACCGTGGGAATAGAAAATACTCTAAGCCAAATTGATTTGGTGCAGCACCCTTAGCTTGCTGTGGTTTTCCTGTTGGTTGTCAGAATAGTTGCAAGCTACTGCGGGCGACCTTGCCACATGAGCACGATACCAATAATTGCGCCGATGCCGCCAAGTAGCGGCACAGTGCTCAGGCTAATGAGCAAACTTGATGCAATCAATACAGCAGAGCCGGTAAACACCAAGTAGCGTTGTTGAGCCTGACGCTTGGCATGAAGCCTGGCTTTGCGAACAACGTTTTGGTCTTCATCAACCACAGCATCGACGAGTTTGTGAGCAACTGCCGGAAGTTTTTCCAGTACGTACTTAATTTCGGGCCAGTCACGTCGGAGCTGTTTGGCAAGTGCTTTCGGACCGCTTTGTTCTTCCATCCATTCGCGCAGAACAGGTTGTCCGGTCTCCCAAAGGTCGAGGTCGGGGTATAGCTGGCGCCCGAGCCCTTCAATGTTAAGCAGGGTTTTTTGCAGCAACACCAACTGCGGCTGAATCTCCATGTCGAACTGGCGTGCGACCTGAAACAGGCGCAACAAGACCTGACCGAAGGAAATGTCCTTAAGTGGTTTGTTGAATATGGGTTCGCAAACAGTGCGCACAGCCGACTCGAGTTCGTCTACACGGGTATCCGCCGGCACCCAACCGGAGTCGATGTGCAGCTTGGCGACACGATAATAATCCCGGTCAAAAAACGCTAGAAAGTTGCCCGCAAGATAGCGGCGGTCACGTTCATCCAGTGTGCCCATGATGCCGAAATCAACTGCGCAATAGAGGGGGTTTTCGGGGTCGCTGATATCAACAAAAATATTGCCCGGATGCATGTCAGCGTGAAAAAAGTTGTGGCGAAAAACCTGAGTGAAGAAAATCTCAACACCATTGGAAGCCAGCGCCTTTATATTGGCATTAACCGAGCGCAGTGTGTCCATATCGCTGATCGGAATGCCGTAAATGCGTTCTAAAACCAGAACATCATCACGGCAGTAATCGAAGTACACATCCGGTACATACAGCTGCTTGGAGCCTTTGAAGTTGCGACGTAGTTGGGCCGCATTGGCGGCTTCGCGCATCATGTCCAGTTCGTTAAGAATGGTTTTTTCGTATTCAGCAACTACCTCGATAGGTCGAAGGCGCTTCGCATCTGCGGAGTATTTTTGTGCCAATGCCGCCAGTGCATACATGACCTCAAGGTCGCGCTCGATTTGCTCGCGAACATTGGGCCGTAGCAGTTTGACGACAACGTCTTCACCGCTCTTAAGCGTTGCAGCGTGGACCTGTGCAATAGAGGCCGCAGCCAGCGCTTCGGGTTCAAAGGTGGCAAAAATTTCATCAGCGGGCTGGCCGTAACTGCGTTCGATATATTGCTTTGCAAGTTCGGCACTGAAAGGTGGTACCTGATCTTGTAATTTCGCGAGCTCGGCACCGATATCTTCCGGCAGAAGATCCTGACGGGTTGATACCGACTGACCAAACTTAACGTAGATAGGCCCGAGTTCCTGCAGTGCCTCACGGATTCGCTCTCCTCGTGGCGCGTCGTTGTGATGGTCACCCCAAGTCCAGG
>CBDTTT010000290.1:0-2677 GCA_965363345.1 uncultured Chromatiales bacterium | reverse complement strand
CAGCACTTAAGCTCACGCCAAAGTTGAAACCCGAGGTTGAAGGCTTGCCGTTTTCAGGCGGCTTCGTGGGTAATGCGGGTTACGACATCGTGCGCTGTTTTGAGCGGCTCGAGAATCCGCCGCCGGGCGATGAAGACAGCGATACGCCGTTAGCCGCATACATGGCGACCGAGTCGATGTTGGTATTTGATCACCTGACACATCGCATGGCCTTATTGCATTCTGGCGACGAAGCTCAGCGTCAGGAGTTGATTGATCAGATTCGCGAACTGCTCGCCGGCCCGCTGCCAGCGCCGCCACCTAAAGCGAGTTACACCGAGGCTGAAGACAGTTTAAGCAAAGCTGAGTTTATGGCTGCGGTTGAGGACAGTAAGAAATACATCGAGCTGGGTGATATCTACCAGTTGGTATTGTCAGTAAGGTTTTCCGGCGATCATGAGCTTGATCCATTCCAGGTATACCGTGCTTTACGCCTGTTAAACCCTTCTCCTTATATGTACTTTTGTGATCTCGATGACCTGCAGATTGTCGGCTCTTCTCCTGAGGCGCTGGTTAAAATGTATAAGCACAATGCATCGTTGCGACCCATCGCCGGAACCCGTCCCCGCGGCGAGGATATGGCCGAAGACCTTGCGAATGAAACCTCATTGCTTGCGGATGAGAAAGAGAATGCCGAGCACGTCATGCTGGTTGATCTGGCGCGTAATGACCTTGGCAGAGTTGCAGAGGGTGGCTCAATTTATGTTGAACCTTATCGCTCTATCGAGCGCTACAGCCATGTGATGCATATTGTTAGCGGTGTGCAGGGCAAGGTTCGTAAAGATAAAGATGCGTTCGATTTATTTGCGGCAACATTTCCTGCGGGAACACTTGTCGGCGCGCCTAAGGTGCGGGCGATGGAATTGATCGATCATTTTGAACCTGTGCGGCGTGGCGTTTATGCCGGCACGGTAGGCTACTTTGCGAACAACGGCGATATGGATCAGGCGATTGCGATTCGCACCTTAGTATTTAAGGGCAGCCGATATAGTTATCAGGCCGGTGCGGGTATCGTTGCTGACAGCGTCCCCGAATATGAATATGACGAAGTGCTGGCTAAGAGCGCCATTCTCAGAAAAGCACTGGCGCTGGCGGAGAAAGGCTTATGAGCAAGCCAAAACTATTGCTGATAGATAACTACGATTCGTTCACCTACAACCTGGTGCAAGCCTTTCTGGTAATGGATGTCGAAGTTCTGGTCTATCGTAACGATGAGATTACGGTTGCAGAAGCGCTGGCTTTGAACCCAACTCATTTGTGTATTTCACCCGGTCCTGGTCGGCCCGACGGTGCGGGTGTCTCATTGGCAATGATCGCTGCATTTGAAGGCAAGACCCCTGTATTGGGCGTGTGTCTGGGGCATCAGAGTATGGTGCAGCATTTTGGCGGCGAGATTATTTCTGCGGCCCGTTTGATGCACGGCAAAACCTCGCTGATAAGGCATGATGGCAAGGGTCTGTTTGCAGGGCTGTCGCAGCCCCTGGAAGTTGGCCGTTACCATTCACTGGCCGCCAACCGCGATAGCATTCCTGATTGTCTGGAAGTGACAGCTCGCACCGATGGCGGTGAAATTATGGCTGTCCGGCACAAGACTCTACCGATGGAGAGTGTGCAGTTTCACCCCGAGAGCGTTTTGACTCCCGAGGGCGACGCACTCCTCGCAAATTTCTTTAAAAGTTAACACTGACCCCGAAGAGAACGACCGACATGGCCATTAACTCCCGCGATATTCTTGAGCAACTGTTAAACGGTGAAGACCTTGCAGAAGATCAGGCATTTGAGCTGATGTGTGCGCTTGCTGAAGATGACATGGCACCGGCACAGGCTGGAGCTTTATTGGCTGCGCTGCGCGCTAAGGGCGAAACCGCTGATGAAATTCGCGGCTTTGCTCTGGGTATGCGAAAGCTGGCGCGTAAACCGCAGCTGCCGGCTGGCCTTGATGCCGCTGATTGTGTGGGCACGGGTGGCGATGGTTCCGGAAGTCTGAATATCTCGACGGGCACATCGATACTGGCTGCGGCCTGCGGGATCCCCATGATTAAGCATGGCAACCGCTCCGTATCGAGCAAGTCGGGCAGTGCCGACGCACTTGAGTGTCTGGGTATCAATATCGCTGAAGATGCCGACTCAGCAATTGAAGGGCTGACACAGAACAACTTTGCCTTTTTGTTTGCTCCCGGTTTTCATCCGGCCATGAAAAATATTATGCCGGTGCGGGTCGCGATGGGTGTCCGCACTGTATTTAACATTCTTGGACCTTTGACCAACCCCGCAGAGCCGCCCTATCACTTGATTGGTGCCTTCAGTCTGGAGATGGCTGAGATCATGGCGCATACCTTAGCTGGCATGAATATTAAGCGTGCATTTGTCGTGCATGGCGAGCCGGGTTGGGATGAGGCGAGCCCGGCGGGTCTATTTGATTTGTTCGATGTAACTCCGGGAAGCGTAAAACATGAGCGTCGTGATCCGCAGGATTACGGTATTCCCCGTTGTGCTCCGGAAGATCTGGCAGGCGGGGATGCGGCAGAAAATGCCGCAGCACTTGCGGCTGTCATGAATGGCGAAGACCGGGGTGCCCATGCTGATGCGTTGGTTCTTGGTGCGGGTCTGCTGTTGGAAATTACCGGGCGGGTTCCTG
>CBDTTT010000289.1:0-2690 GCA_965363345.1 uncultured Chromatiales bacterium | reverse complement strand
ATATTGTGTGTTAAGTGTTGCAGTCGTGGTGCGACTGCTGGGCGCATTTAGCAGTAACTATCTTGTGAGTGTCGATATCTCCGCGCTCGGGTGGATTATCGCTTTCGGTATTTTTGTTTGGGTTTACTGGCCTATTCTGATAGGTCCACGTGCCGACGCTTAGCGCAAACCTAGTCCACCGAAGGCGTAGTTGAATGCCAAGGGCGTACTGCCGGCTAACCAGGGTGTCAGTATTTCTGTTGAGACATCCCAAAGACGTGCAGCCAGCTCGGCATTCTCGGTATTGCCGCCGGGCCGATACGGGTTGCAGTCTTTAAAGAGCCAACCCGATGCAGTGTTCAGTTCCGGTCGGGCAGCGACATAGCAGCTGGTTGCTGCACCCTGCGGGATAGTTTTGGTAAACGCTTTGCCTACCGTTTCCAATGCGAGTGTTTTCCAACGGGGCATATGCCTGCCAAGATTGGTTGGTATAACTCCGGGTGTTAAAGCATTTGATGTTGCATTGCTGCCTTCAAATTTTTTCGAAAGCTCTAGCGAGAACAGCACATTGGCAAGTTTTGATTGCCCGTAGGCCATGCCAGGCTCATACCAACCTTCACCAGAGAGTTGTTCAAACATGATGCCTGCTTCAGGCGCTAGTCGGGTTGATGAGCCGCTACTCACCATGACGACCCGTCCCTGTTCGGCAGCTTTAATCTGGTCGAGTAACAGGTTGACGAGTAGGAAGTGTCCAAGATGATTAACGACAAACTGCTTTTCGAGACCGTAAACCTGTTCGAGTTCCGGTAGTTCCATGATACCTGCGTTACAAATTACGCAATCGAGTGCGGGGTAGTCGGCCGCTATGCTTTTGGCCGCAAGACTGACAGAGTCAAAGTCTGATAACTCGATAACGACCGGGGACGCCTTCCCCTCAACGCTATTGCAAGCTTCTAATGCTTTTTCCTCTGTGCGTGCTGCACCCAAAATATGTGCACCACGCAATGCCAGAACACGCATCGTTTCATAGCCGATTCCTGAGTTGCATCCGGTAACCAGTATTACTTTGCCACTAAGGTCGATACCTTGAGTAACTTCTTCTGCTGTGGATTCAGCACCGAACTTTCCGATGGGTGCGTTACCGGGGAGTGGCAGATCTTCGCGTTTTGAACAGGCTGCAAGTACTGGTGCTACGGCAGCAAAAGATGCTGTTTTTAAGATCGTGCGACGTGTTGTAAGCATAGTATGTTCCGGCTTGTCGGTAATGTGATGAATGGCTGATTCCGAAGAGCTAATGTATAGCACATGTCCGTAATAATAGAAGCAGTACTAGCTTTCTATGTTCAGCATTTTTGTCACCTGGCATAGGATGAGCATTGGTTTAGTCATTTGGTACTGCTGTGCGTCTCTTGCTCTCCCAGAATTTCCATGTGAAGGCAGCGAAAACAGCGATACCGTAGTCTTGTGTGAAGAGCGGACTCGCCTCATTCTTAGCACCTTGGTGGAATGACAACCGGGTGCCTGTGACCAATTGCCAGCGCCCATTGATGGTGTTGATCCAGCTTAAGCTAAGGTCTGTGCCCAGATAGCCGCCGCTGGCCTCATATGTATTACGTTCCGCAGTAGCGAATTGGGGGGCTACGTCATAGAAGTAGCCCATGTACTGACTGGTTGCCCAAGTTGGTGTAATGCGAAATTTTAGTGAATCCCGACCCTGGTCAAATTTAAGCCGGTATGAAAAATCAGGGCTGAACGCTACGCCGCGGAAGTCAGGCGTGAGGCTACCAAAGGAAAAGGCTGGCCGCAGTTGCAGACCAAAGTACCAATGACCGCCGAGTTTGGGTTCCTTGGTGAATTGAAACTCCAACTCCGGCCCGACTTCCAGCAGTAAATCTAAATCCGGCATGTTGGTTCGAGCCGCAATGTCTTCGCTATCAACCGCGAAGTTCAGGTCAAAAGCAAAGTCGAGTTTGATGCGGTCACGACGAAAGACCCGTCCGCGAATAGGGCTTTCTGAGCTCTCTCCCAATCGTAAAAACTTGCCGCGATATATAGGTAGGGGCAGTGGCACAAAGTTGAACTGGCCATCTTCAGATGCCGGGTATGCAGGCCCGTATCGACCAAAAGCTGCAAGCCGCATTTCCCATAGTGGCTTCGACTCCTCGGTTGGAGCATTCTGCTCAGCATCTGCGTATGCATGAAAGCTCACGAGTAAGCACAGCATTACGGCAGCTAATGCTTGGGGGTATCGGCAGAAGTGTGTGGGCATTTGTAAGCTTTTCGGTGGGAGTTATTTACTATTTATATAGTGCATGGCAGCTGTCGTACGGGTGTTACCATCCTTTGACCACGGAGTGAAGGATCTTGCTATGAGTAGTTTTCATCTTATTAATGTATGGCGTGATCCGGATGGCGCAGCTGGCGGCTTTAATCCTATGGCTCATTCGTTGCTGTGGTTACCCGATGGACATCGTGTTGGCCAGCCAAGACCTGCATTTATCTTTCTGCCAGTGTGGGGTGGATATCCGCATGATGACCTCCCTCAGATGCTCGGCCCGGAACTTGCCGATCGTGGTTTTGGCTTTTTGAGCCTGTGTTTGCGTCGACGTGGTGCTGAAGGCCAGCTGATTTCTGTGCCTGATAACGACAAGCAGGATATTAAGTTAGCGATTGATTATCTGAGTACTAATGGCTTTACCGATATCTATCTG
>CBDTTT010000288.1:0-2693 GCA_965363345.1 uncultured Chromatiales bacterium | reverse complement strand
CGCCAATTGACTCGCAAGACTCGTTACGCCCTGACGACTGGTGACATCCAGCGCATGAATCTCCAGCGTATCTGGATACTCCTGCTGCAGGGCTTGCAGCTCGTCCGCACGCTCAGGCTTTCTGGCGGTAGCGATAACAACCCAGCCCTTCGCAGCGTACTGACGGGCATGCTCGAGACCAATACCGCGATTGGCACCGGTGATTAATACAGTAGACATGGCTATTCCTTTCAATCCAACTGAGAACGAAGCTCTCCGTGAATCATCCCCTTGTACATCTCATTACTGAGCAGCGAATGCGGATAAGCAAAATTTGGCTGATTCAATGCATCAAGACGTGCAATATGTTCGGCCGTCAATTGAACATCTAAGCATCCGAGATTGTCCTGTAGCTGCTCAAGCTTGCGTGCACCAATAATCGGAATCACGGGGCCCAGCGGTCTTTGGAGCAGCCACGCAAGCGCTAACTGCGGCGAACTAACACCTATTTCAGCCGCAATTTCACCAACTCCGCGGGCAATCGCCAAACGCTCATCAACCAAAAATGCTTTGCCCCAGTGACTATTTTTAAGGCGGCTATCACTCAGGTCGACCGAATCATCATCACTCGTAAACTTGCCGCTCAACAAGCCGGCAGCGAGTGGGCTCCAAGCAAGTATCGCCATGTTCTGAGCTTTAGCTAAATCGAAGTAGTCCGCTTCAATGCCCCGCTCAACGAGGTTGTAATGCAATTGCATTGCAGTGAAAGGCGTCATGTTACGTTCGCGAGCCAACGTATTCGCTTCCGCGATATACCAGGAGGGTGCGTTAGATATACCGATATGCAGAATTTTACCTGCACGCACGAGATCATCCAGAGCGCGCATAACCTCGGCAACCGGCGTCACATGATCCCAGCCATGCACCCAATACAGATCAATAAAATCGGTATCCAGACGCTGCAGACTCTTCTCAACGGCTTGCACCAGGTTCTTACGATGATTACCACCCGCGTTCAAGTCACCCGCGTCTGTGGTCATGCTGTACTTACTGGCAAGCACGAGTTCATCACGATTACTTTTGATAAAACCTGCGAGCATTCGCTCACTCGTGCCCAGAGTATAAATATTGGCGGTATCAATAAAGTTGCCACCCTGCTCAAGGTACGCATCGTAAATCGATTTACACACCTTCTCGGAAGAACCAATACCGGTCTCTTCACCAAAGGTCATCGCACCTAGCGATAACTCTGAAACTCGTAAAGAACTCGAGCCTAATAACTTATATCTCATATACTTACACCACTATTGAAATGTTATTCTACCGCCAGTCAAAGCGTAGTATTAACCAGCAGAACGAATCTTAAATTCATCATACCTAAAATAATGCTTTATCGAATTCAATTAACTAGGCATGATTATTGTTAAGCCGCATAGCGGTTAAAATAAAAACAAAAACAAAACCTTAAGGGGATTTTTATGGAAGACGAAGTAACTGAAACTGCAGCAGCAGAAGGCATGGATGTGACCAACTTTGATCCAAGCCAAATGGATGTGAATTCACTCCTGGACTCCGCCCAATCTGTGGGAACGGAGCTTGGTATCAAGCTGCTGACAGCCGCAGCCATTTTCATTATTGGCCGCTGGGTCGTTAAGGCGATTGTTAACGTCGTGCGAAATGCGCTGCTGAAAACTGAAATGGAAGATACCCTGGAGAAGTTCCTCTGTAACATTCTCAACGCAGTACTAATGATTGTATTGCTTATCGCTACTGTCGGTGCAATTGGTGTAGAGACAACATCATTTCTTACCGTACTCGGTGCTGCTGGTTTAGCCATCGGTCTGGCACTGCAAGGCTCTTTGTCCAACTTTGCTTCCGGCGTTCTTATCATTGCTTTCCGTCCGTACCAAGTCGGCGACTTTATTGTGGCCGGCGGTGAGGCTGGTACGGTTGAAGAAGTGCAAATCTTTACCACTGTGCTTAAAACACCGGATAACAAGAAAATTATCGTGCCTAATAGCCAGATAATGAACGGCACCATCACCAACGTTTCCGCTCACGACACACGCCGTGTTGATCTTGTTGTTGGTTGTGGTTATGGCGATGATATTGATGCGGTTTATGCCGTGCTTAAAGACATCGTAGATAATCATGACTTGATTCTAAGCGACCCTGCACCGAGCGTTGATCTGAACACACTTGCTGATAGCAGCGTGAACTTCAACGTACGTCCATGGTGCAAATCAAGCGACTACTGGGCTGTATACAACCAGGTCACCGAGCAGGTGAAACGTAAGTTTGATGAGAAAGGCCTTAACATTCCTTTCCCACAGACAGACGTGCATCTTTACAAGCATGACTAAGCATAGAATACATGCTTAACGAAAAGCCCCGCTTGCGGGGCTTTTTTATGTATTGGATATCGGGGTAGTGGTTGTGGGTATGTTTTGCGACGCATTGCGCCAGCCTAAGGAGCCAAATATACCCACAAACACTACCTCACTAGGTTCCGTTCAAATAACCGCATTCACCGACACTATGATCAGCCTAGTTAGGCTGATTAACCCTGGATGGCAACATGTACAGACAAGCAAAAGAACATTCATGCCAAGAATAACGGTGGTGAGGGTTTCTCCGGCATCCATTCCGCTCCTTAGGCTGGCGCAATGCGTCGCAAAATACATCCCGGAGAAACCCTCTCTAAGACCGCAGGG
>CBDTTT010000287.1:0-2714 GCA_965363345.1 uncultured Chromatiales bacterium | reverse complement strand
CTGACGGCAGTGCGGCACGTTTGGCAGTGGCGCGGCGAGTCTGCAGCGATGCGAAGATTCTTGAGCGGGCAGGTGCTACTGAATTACCCCCACCGTTAAAGCTGGCTGATCAGGGCTTTGACCTGATTGCAGAATTAAAGCGGCGCTCACCCGCTGAAGGTGAGTTGGCAGCTGCAAGTTTGAGCCTCGAAGATCAGGTAAGAGCCTACACAGCAGGCGGCGCGGCGGCGTTGTCTGTATTGACAGAGCCCGACCAGTTCAAGGGCAGTCTGGCCGATATGGAAGCCGCAATTAAGGTGGCAAACGGCACGCCGGTTATGCGTAAAGACTTTCTGGTTGACGCTTACCAGGTTGCAGAGGCGAGAGCATCCGGTGCATCCGGTGTATTACTGATTGCGGCAATTCTTGAGCAATCAAAGCTGCAGGAAATGATGGCCTGCGCCGCTGAGCTCGGTTTGTTTGTGTTGATGGAAGTGTTTGATGAGCGTGATATTGAGCATTGTTTGCCCGTGCTAGAAGCTGCCGGGCCAGCGCTTAATGAAGGTGTTTGTCAGTGGTTGCTGGGTGTGAACTGTCGGGACCTGCGTACGTTGCAGGTGAGCCCCAATCGTTTTGAAACTATTTTACCTGCGATGCCTGCTGGTGTGCCTTGGGTTGCAGAAAGCGGCGTGCGCAATACCTCTCAAGCAGCAGCCGTTGCTGCACTTGGCTATCGTATGTCGTTGGTTGGGACTGCTTTGATGAAAAGCGATAACCCATCGGATACAGCGAATGATTTTATAGAAGCTGGTCGCGGAGTCGGGCGTTAATCATGTTTGTGAAGATATGTGGTTTGCGTACTCCGGAAGCTGTGGCAGCTGCGGTTGATGCTGGTGCGGATGCACTGGGCTTTGTATTTGCCGCCTCGCCGCGTCAGGTGACGCCTGAGGCCGCGCGCGCTCTGTGTGCTGACTTACCGCGCAGTATTCGGAAGGTTGCGGTTATGCGCCATCCTACACAGGCAGAGTTAGATGCGGTGATGAGTGGCTTCGGTCCTGTTTGGCTGCAGACAGATATTGACGATTTTGAGCAACTTGATATCGAAACGATTGCGGATTGTCTGCCGGTATATCGTAGCGGTGACGTTGTGCCGACTCAGGCAGGGCCGGTGTTGTTTGAAAGTGGCAATAGCGGGCAGGGCGAACTGGCAGACTGGGAACAGGCAGCTGAGATAGCCTTGCGGCAGCAGTTAATGCTGGCCGGTGGCTTGAGTCCGGATAACGTTGCCCGGGCCATTGAACAAGTTAAGCCCTGGGGTGTCGATGTTAGTAGTGGCATCGAATCAGAACGGGGCGTGAAGGATTTAGGGTTGATACGGGCATTCGTGCAGGCGGCACGAACCGCAGTCGTATAGACCCGGCAAGAATAATAGGTAAGGCAATAAAGATGAATGAAACAGTGATAGACATGACAGATGCTGACCGCGCAGAGCATTTGCGTAAGTTGATCGCCGGTGAGTATCCCGATGAGCATGGACGCTATGGTCCTTTTGGCGGCAGCTATGCGCCTGAAACGTTGGTTACCGCACTTAAGAATCTTGAGCAGGGTATCCATAAATTTCTTGCTGACGAAGAACTGCAGCAAGATTTGCGGCGTGAGCTAAAAGATTGGGCTGGCCGGCCGACGGCACTTACTCATGCCCGTGGTCTGAGTAAGTTGTGGGGTGCGGATGTTTGGTTGAAGCGTGAAGACCTTGCTCATACCGGCGCACACAAAATTAACAATGCTTTGGGTCAGGCATTTTTAGCGAAGATGCTCGGCGCCAAGCGCGTGGTTGCAGAAACCGGTGCAGGCCAGCATGGCGTTGCAACGGCTGCCGCATGTGCGCGTGTCGGTATCCCTTGTACTGTTTATATGGGCGCAGTAGATGTTAAGCGTCAGGCACCAAATGTTGATCGTATGTATCAGCTCGGCGCCAAAGTTGTTCCGGTAACAAGTGGTGACGCAACCTTGCGTGCAGCTATTGATGAAGCGTTCCGCAACTGGGTAGCTGATCCTGCAGAAACGTTTTACCTGCTCGGGTCTGCTGTGGGTCCTCATCCATACCCGTGGTTAGTGCAGGTACTGCAGTCGGTTATTGGTACCGAAGCGCGTGAGCAGATGATCGAATCTGCCGGTGGCTTACCTGACATTGCTATCGCCTGTGTTGGTGGTGGCTCAAATGCGATTGGCATGTTCCACCCATTGCTGGGTGATTCAGAGGTTCAGCTGCTGGGTATCGAGGCTGGCGGTCGTGGGCCAGGTCTGGGTGATAATTCAGCAACTCTTGCGACGGGCAAACCGGGCGTTCTGCACGGTACTTACTCGATGCTGCTGTACGATACCGATGGACAGATTCAGGAGACTCATTCGGTATCAGCCGGTTTGGATTATCCTGGTGTGGGTCCGGAGCATGCGTTGCTGAAAGCCATTGGTCGCGTGAGCTACGAGTCGATTACAGATGATGTGGCACTCAATGCTTTGCAAGAATGTTGCTCCGCTGAAGGTATCTTGCCAGCACTGGAGACCGCACATGCGTTGGCGGGAGCCCGCGAATGGGCTAAGCAGAACCCCGGCAAGCGGATACTGATTAGTTTGTCAGGGCGTGGCGACAAAGATATGCCAACGCTTAGCAAGCACCTCTCGTTTAGTGATGAACAGAAATAAATTGTCGCTTACGGCACAGAATTAATAGG
>CBDTTT010000286.1:0-2714 GCA_965363345.1 uncultured Chromatiales bacterium | reverse complement strand
CATCGGCCACGCCAAGGTCAAAAATCTTCACAACATTCGGGTGATTGATCTTACCGATCAGCTCAAATTCCTGAAGAAAACGCTCGAAGGCAACTTCATTTCCGGTATCAGGCATCTGACGTAGTACTTTAAGCACTGTCGGCCGCCCTTTTGCAATCTCGGTACCGAGATAAACATTTGCGATATCACTGGATGACAATCGCTGCACAATATCAAAACCTTTTAAGCTGGTTTTAAGCGCAGCATCATCTTTTAATCGGGGACGTAAGCGGGCTCGTGATGCGGATGATTGCTCCCGCTCTAGCAGCGCGGTAACCACATCAATCAAGCGCTGATGCTGAAGGCTTTCCCGAGTAATGTATTCATCGGCACCGGCTTTAACGGCCTTCACAACAGTGGAATCACCACCAGGACCAATAACCGCGATAGGTGGAAATCCATCAACCTCGGTCATCTGAAACAACCAGTCTTCTATGGCGTCACCGCCGAGCTTGTCGCCCAATAAAACGATGTTGTAACCGGAAGCGGTAAAGTCATCAGGAAAGCCGCCCGCAGACACAGGGTCGTAGTCGCTTACCCGGGAATCGGGCCAACGCGTATTGATGTGATGCGCGAGTAAGCGACGAAAGTCGGATTCCGCATCAATTATAAGCACCGATGGATTCATATCGAGCTGCTACCACCCAACCATTGCATTTACAGGCATTAAGCCTGACTTATGTCGGGTCAGATTGCCGGAACCATCTCACAGTTCCAGCGTGAGCCACTAAAAAGGACTAAACGGCAGCAAGAACTAGCTGTCAGCACCTTCAATTTTTTTGCGGCGCTCTTCACTCTTGTGCTTGGCAGGATCTGAGCGCTCGGCTTCCATGTGGCTTAGGTACTCCGGCGTAATATCACCTGTGACATAGGTGCCTGAAAAACAGGAAGTGTCGAATTCTTCGATATCGGAGTTATCGTACTTCACCGCATCAATAAGATCCGGTAGATCCTGATAGATCAACCAGTCGGCGCCAATCACCTCAGCCACCTCCTCATCGGTGCGACCACTCGCAACCAATTCACTGCAGATGGGCATGTCGATACCATAGACATTCGGGTGACGTACTGCAGGGGCTGCAGATGCGAAATAAACCTTCCTCGCGCCGGCCTCACGAGCCATATCAATAATCTGTCGCGATGTAGTACCGCGAACGATCGAGTCATCAACTAACAATACGGCTTTATCGCGAAACTCGAGATCAATCGCATTGAGCTTCTGACGAACAGATTTTTCGCGGATAGCCTGCCCCGGCATAATAAATGTGCGACCGATATAGCGATTCTTAATAAAACCTTCGCGATACTTAACACCCAACTTCTGTGCTACCTGCAGTGCACTAGTGCGGCTCGAATCAGGGATCGGTATAACCACATCAATATCGTGATCCGGCTTTAGCTCCTGAATCTTTTCAGCCAGACGGTCGCCCATGCGCATGCGCGACTTATGGACAGAGATGCCATCGATAATGCTGTCCGGACGTGCGAAATAAACGAACTCGAAGATACAAGGTGTATACGAGCGCTCTTCACAACACTGCCTACGATGCAGCGTGCCATCAGGCTCAATGTAAACGGCTTCACCAGGACGGATATCGCTATCAACTTCAAAGCCTAATGCATCGAGCGCAACACTCTCTGATGCCACCATGTAGTCGATGCCCTCAGGCGTTTCCTTACGGCCCAATATGATAGGGCGAATACCGTGCGGATCACGAAACGCCACAATACCGTGACCGATAATCATCGAAATAACACCGTAACCACCCCGACAACGATCGTGCACCGCAGCTACCGCATTAAATATTGCATCAGGCGTTAATTCGCCCTCCTGTGACTGCAGCTCATGAGCAAATACATTCAGGAGTGCTTCAGTATCGGAACCGGTATTCAGGTGGCGCTTATCCTGGCGAACCAGCATCTCCTGCAACTCAGCGGTATTGGTCAGATTGCCGTTGTGCGCAAGACAAATACCATAGGGAGAATTTACATAGAATGGCTGCGCCTCTGCTGAGCTCGACCAGCCCGCCGTCGGGTAACGCACGTGCCCGATCCCTACATTGCCTCGCAAACCGCTCATATGACGCTGTTGAAACACATCCTGAACGAGACCTTTACTCTTACGCGTACAAAGAGTGCCATCTGCGTCCGTCATGATTCCGGCAGCATCCTGACCACGGTGCTGCAACACGATGAGTGAATCATAAATGGCCTGATTGACAGGGTGCTGACTAACTATTCCAACTATTCCACACACAAGGGGCGCCTTAGGTTAATCAATATACGAGTTATGGAGCGAGTATCTCTTCGGCCTTTTCAGTAGCCGAATCGATCATTTCATCTGTATCTACATCAAGGTATTCAATGCCATCTTCGGCGGCTTCAGATACGAATTCTGCGACCGGGGCGGCATAAGGTATCAGCTTGGACTCTTTCCACCAAGAGCTCTCGGAGAATCCGGCGAAGTCCAGCAGCAACACGAAGACTCCTGCCAGCACAATGCCCCGGGCCAGACCGAAAATCATACCGACTGCGCGATTCGTACCCGACAATCCGCTGCTATCGAGCAGTTCTGAAATCAGCCAACTCACCATACCGCCAGCAAATAGGATACCGACCAGCAATACGACACGGCCCAACCAGGCTCGCAGCGTTGCAGATTCGATGCTGCCGCC
>CBDTTT010000285.1:0-2728 GCA_965363345.1 uncultured Chromatiales bacterium | reverse complement strand
CTTAGGTGTTGCCAGCCTGCGATACCCGGTTAACGATATTGAGGTGCTGATTCAGCGTCTGCGTAGTTTTAATGAAAAGGTAACGTGGATATCAACACCTGATATCCGCAGCTTCGAACCATTCGGCAACAAACTCTGTTTTACCATTAGCGGGCCCAACGGTGAATGGCTGGAATTCTTCCAGCAGTAACTACCAGCGTTTACCACCAACCCATTCACCGGCAACTGTGCGAAACACTCTGGTTTCAATATGCTCCCAGATGTTTCCTGCCTGGTAGTAAGGGTCTTGCTTAAACAACTGTCGCGCCTCAGCGACTGTTTCAACCTTATAGACCACGCAGGAACCGATGATGGTTTCATTCTGCTCATCGAATAAAGGTCCCGCCACACTCACCATCTGCATGTTTGCTTCGATGTAATCAAGATGTGCCCGCAGGTGCTCTTTGCGAAGCTGCTTTGCCTCTTCTCCTGCGTAATCGCTGCAATAAAAATGAACCTGAATCATGATGTTGTTAGGTTAGCACGACTGCTAACACATTCACTTAGGGCAATAGAAAACGGGCCATCTGTTGCCGGAGAGCCCGTTGGTTTTTAATCGCTTAGATTAAATGTCTTAAACAACGAGGCTTCTATTTATTTGTCGGTTTCAGCATTGTCACCCGGAAGATCAAACCCGTATGACAGCGGGTCATCTGTTCGGGTTAGCCCGGCCTGAGCCCAGCGGGCGTTAAGCCCTATCTTGCCGGCATTCACGTCACTCCAGCTGTACACCAATGTTTTGCCTGTTTTATCTTCGATAAGCTTCAGCGTCAGCACCGGGGCAGTGGTGTTCTGATAGGTGAGTTTCGCCAACCGCACTGAATAACCACTGGGCTCGCCACTCTTAAGCGGCAAAGGAACTATCTGGCCCTCGTTATGAATCTTAAAGCTCCCGAACACATCGAGGTCGCCGGTAAACTCATAGCCGTTTTCTGTCTCATCCCAACTCGCATCATCAATTGCCAACGCGCGACCTTCACTACTCACACCAGCCCAGCCGGTGTAGTATTGAACCCGACGATTCTTGTGGCTAATACCAGCTTTGTTGCCGAAGATACGGTTGCCCTCTTCGTCAAAGGCCTCATCGCGAATCCAGATTTCTTCAGGTGTTAATTTCAGGGTATCGGTAACAAATATCTTCTTACCACTACGCTTAGAAATGAAACTACACGCCTGATCAATCATGTAGCCGTCAAATTGAGCCGCATTGTCGTCGTAGTTCCAGTAGACCTCGCAGCCCGGACGTTCGATAAGCTCATCTTTAGAAATCGAGCTAAATATCTCGGGGTTCAAATGACCGTTGATGTACTTCGCTTCATCTTTATAAGAAAAGATTGTCAGCCGAACGGCCTTCTGTTTCTTATCGGTATCAATACTGTATAGACGATGACGGTAGACATTTGACGGGTCGCCATTCATGTACTGCTGTACAAAAAACACGTTGTCGCCGATTTCAGGCGCAGCAACTGGCAGAAAGATGTGGTGAATATGTTCGTGCGGCTGTTCGACTTTGTCGAGTTCATCCTGCCAGGACTGCTCGTAGTTGTCGTATTCGCCCGGAAACCACTCGACAAACAAATCAAGGTCCCGATCAAGGTCGTCAGCCTGCGCGTTGCCTGCAAATAACATTGGCGTTAGCGCAACGAAAGCAACCAGAGTTGCGCTCTTCTTAAAACTTCGTTTCAGCATGAATAGCACTCGTTAAACGAACCGTAATTCAATAAAAATCAATGATTGCCTAGGTCTTAAGGTTCATTAGTACCGAACCGATATATGAACCGTACAGGCGGAATACATGACTATTAACAAACCAATAGCGCTGAACATATGCCTTTGACAACTGACTGTCAACCTGTAAGCTTGCTGTCAATCAAATGAATATAACTGCGTTCGAACATCCACTACTATGGGTCGTTAAAATCCATGTCCCGAACACGGAATTCAGCACTATCAGGAGCCTGAAGCCATGCTTGTCACCAAAACCCGCACAGACGTGCGTCTAAAATTGATGTTTATCTTGCTGCTAACCCTAAGCGCTGTAGTTATTACAGGCATTGCGGTAGCAGCACCGGCTCCCGGGCTTGAAACACTGCAGGCCTATCGGCGCATCCAGTGCTCTCTAGAAGACAATACTCCGGCAGTTTATGGCTGGAATGGCAGCACTTATAGCCGCGTACCCGGCGAACCCGACAAGCTCATTTTTAAAGTCACCGGCATGAATATTCGCCAGTGCGTTACCGTTAATGATCCCGACCTTGGGGTCGGCTTCCGTATGGTAAGCCGCGAAATACTGCTCTATCAGGATCCAAAGACCGGAGAAATACTCGACACTTGGGAAAACCCCTGGACCGATGAAGAAGTGGACGTTATCCAAGTCGAAAATGACCCGGTCAACCAACGACCAATGTTTGAAAAAGGTCGCGACGGTAAAGCATTGGTATTACCCATACAGGTAAATGGCACGCAATGGTGGATGACCGCTGCCGTGCCACTGTTCTACAACAACCCGCTGGGCGGTGACTATCAGGAGTACGTTGGTAATATTTATCACGCCACAGAAATGTTTAACTTTTTCGGCAATAGCAAAGATCTTGCAATGGATGCTGGTGACACCTCAGACATCCATATCGGTTGGGTTCGTATCTCTGATTGGCTACCGTGGATGAAGATGCGCGGTCGTGCCGGCTCC
>CBDTTT010000284.1:0-2731 GCA_965363345.1 uncultured Chromatiales bacterium | reverse complement strand
ATAGCGACTGGCTTCGGCAGAACCGGCACATTTTTTGCCTGTGAGCACGCGAACATTATTCCCGATATTCTCTGCGTCGGAAAAGCACTAACCGGCGGCTACATGAGTCTCGCAGCGACACTAACCACCGACAGAGTCGCTGAAGGAATCTCTGCAGCCGATGGTGTGCTCATGCATGGGCCAACATTTATGGCGAACCCGCTTGCCTGCGCCGTCGCCAATGCCAGTATCGACTTGCTGCTGCAGAGCCCCTGGCAACAACGAATTCAAATGATGGAATCACAGCTAGCCGCAGAACTGCATCCTCTCGCGGAGCACGAAGCCGTCGATAACGTGCGCGTACTCGGCGGTATTGGCGTTGTTCAAGCACACCAGGATGTGCCGGTTGCAGCCCTGCAGGCCCGATTCGTCGAACATGGCGTTTGGATACGCCCCTTTGGCAAGCTGATTTATCTGATGCCGCCCTACGTCATTAGCAGCGCTGAGCTAAGCCAACTAACCGCCGCAATAGAAGACGCTCTGGACCATCTATAGAGCGCCTTGCAGCAAGCTCTACCCGACGCTAGCGTCTACGTTTACGACAACAGCTCCAGCGACAACATGGTCGACGTTGCACTACTATCTGGCGCCATTGTTGTAATGCTATTTTAACTTTACTGCCTCAAAGCGCTGCGCATCTACCCGATAGGAGTTCCTTACGGAAACCCCGTATCGGACACCCCGTATCGGAAACCCCGTATTGCGAAAAAAGCGATGACTGAACTACACTCATTTATTAAGTTCATCGTTACCGGGGTATCCCTATGTCAGAACAAAGCAAATCTATCGTATTCCCAACCGATTTTTCCATGGCCTCGGTTGAGGCATTAACCTGGGTACAGGCACTTGCTGCAGATATGCATGCTTCGGTGCATTGCGTATTTGTTGTCGAAGAACCGCAGATCTACGGTTCACTGGATATGGGACCTGTAACAATACCGACTGTTGCGGAACTCAGCCAGCACGCGGGCGAACGACTCAACAAGTTTGCTGCGGAAAATCTGGCAAGCCTTGGTAAGGCGGAAACGGCGATTCTGTGCGGTCGCCCTGCTGACGAAATCGTGACGTATTCAGATAGCATTAACGCCACAATGATCGTTATGACCACACATGGTTATAGCGGCATCAAACATGCATTGCTCGGCAGCACTACTGAACAGGTATTGCGTCACGCGAACTGCCCCGTGTTGTCGGTGCGTGCCAAGTCTTAACAAGCTCAGAAGTAAAACAATAAAAAACCGGCTTTATGCCGGTTTTTTATTGTCTGATAACTGGCCCGCTCGAATCTATAACGCTGGTATCAAGCGCTCTCCAATTATCCGGATAGCCTCTTCAGGGTTGTCATGAATTTTTAACGTAATAGCATCCAGGCCAGCTGCTGCAAATTCGCGCAAATGCTCTACAACACCCGGTATTGCATCAGGACCACCTGAGAAGGTCAGGTTGTCGACCAAAGCCTTAATAATATCCTCAGGCACACCGGCAATATCTGCGCTGCGTTGATAGAACGCTTGCAAGAAGGCATCAAAGTTAGCCTCGACAAACTCGGCCTGTTCCGCTCCTAAGAACGGTTCGGTGTACCACTTCTGCAACACTCCGCGCCACACAAGCTCACGCCGCGCCTCCGCGATCGACTCAGCCTCTGACTCTTTGATGTGCCAAGCGAAAAAATTGGAAACAGGAAATGTTTCCAGACTGCGCTGACGCCCGCTTTTCGCAAGGCCTTCATCAATATTACCCAGCACCTCGGGCATCTTGCCGAGCGCGACATCGCTCAACATCACACCGCTCGCGACCTCACCAGCCATACGGAGCATCATCGGGCCATTTGCCCCGACCAAAACATGTGGTGGCGTTTCATGAACCCAGTCAGGAAAGTAGTTCATGGCGCTGTAAATCTCACCGGCATAGTTGACTGGCTCGCTTGACGATGCAGCACGCAATATCTCTACGCACTCTTTTACTGCACGAACCCGACGCTCAGGCTTAAGCCCCGTAGCAAGCATAATCGACTGACCCATGCCACCGACAACGAGGCTTGCACGACCATCGCTCATATCATTCAGCGTTTGCAGCATATCTGACAAGCGCAACGGGTGAATCTCATAAGGGCTTAGTGGAACTACCCCCACACGCACAGCTGAAGAGTTCACCGCGAGAGCTGACAGACACTGGAATGCATCGCGTCGCGCCGGGAAAGCTGAAGCATACACAGCGTTAATACCATAGCCTTCAGCCAACAAACCCAATTCGTTAACTTTCTTTGGCGGCAGCCCAGCTTCGAGAAAAATTTCTACTTTCATAAAACTTTTACACTCTAACTTTTTGAAATAATCTAATTAACATCTACCATAACTAAAAAAGCCGGCATTTAGCCGGCTTTTTTAGTTATCAAAACAACACGTTTATTCCGATGGTGTAACCGGAGCATCGTCCTCGGTCGTAATCACGACACCAGGCTCCACATCACCAGTCGCCAGCGCTTTCATATAAGTTGCTGTCGCCAGATGACAATAGGTCTGACCAATAAATTTCTCCGGCAAGACATAACTCCACAAGCTATCGTAATCGACCTGCAAGCCATTTGAATTAATGTGAATCGCACCGTCATCACCGACAAAGCTCGGCTCAAAATCCGCCAAGTAACTACTGCCGGCCAATGCCGGTTCATTCTGCTCCAGAACAAATGCCC
>CBDTTT010000283.1:0-2750 GCA_965363345.1 uncultured Chromatiales bacterium | reverse complement strand
TTAGCTAAGGGCGAGAGCCTGCGTCCGGATGAGATGGAGTGGTTGGGTGAGGTCGCTAATCTGCTGCGTATCGTGAAGAAGGGTGAGCAGAGCAAGAAGACTGCTGCGGAGTTACGCGAGATTATCTCGCAAGCGCTATATAAGCTCGACGTGATTCCTGTAGGTCTGGTTTTAGGGCAGGCGGCTTATGAAAGCGGCTACGGCACCTCGCGCTTTGCTGCTGAGGGCAACGCGCTCTTTGGGCAGTGGACATACGGTGGCACTGGCATGGTGCCGGGTGAGCAGCGTAAAAACCTTGGTGATCATCGAATCGCCAGCTATGAGTGGCCCTTTGACAGCGTCCGCAGTTACTACATTAATTTGAGTGCTCATCCCGCTTATGAGAGCTTTCGTAAGTTGCGTGCCGAGGCCCGTGCGGCAGGCAAGCCATTTTCTTCCATTGAGCTTGCGCAGGGGCTGACGAGTTACTCTGAGCGAGGGCAAGAGTATGTCGACACTCTGCGTTCTATTATTCGCGTGAACAAGCTCGATATTGCTGATGGAGCCGTATTCCGTGATGAGCCGATGCGGTTTATTGTCGGTGCAGATGGAGATGCCGCTGCAGCAGAGCTTGAAAAAGAAATCGAAGAGTTGCGGGCTTCCGGCCAACTGAAAACAATAATTGAACGTATGCGTTTGGAGTAAGAATGATGAGAGAGCTTGCTAAGTTAACGACCGGTAGTGTACTTATCGCCGTCATTCTGATGGGCTGCGAAGCTCCCACGTCAGCCGATCCGTCAACAGATGTCACCACAGCAGCGATGAATGCTGAAAGCCCAGCAGCCGCTACCACGCCATCAGCACCCCTGTTGGTTAATGCCGATGGCAGCTATGCAACGGTGCCACTTGAAAAAGACACTGTCGTCATCAAGGTTGTGCAAGCCGGGGTAAAGAACCTGCAGGACGCGGATAGTGTTCCTGCCGGCCTCGAATACAACTTAGAGCGGATGGTCGAACAGGCAGACCAGGCATGCAGCGAAGGGGCTAAGCCCGATTTTATTTTGTACAACGAATTTCCTCTCACTGGTTATTCCTTCGGTACTCGTGATGAGAAACTTAAATTCACTATTCAGATTCCAGGGCCTGAGACAGAACGCCTCGGTGAGGCAGCAAAAGCCTGCGATGCTTACATCATCTTTGGCAGCTATGCCTCAGATGCTGCATGGCCCGGTCATATTCTGAGTATCAATACGGTCATCGGTCGTGATGGTGAGATAGCTCAGACATTCTGGAAGGTTCGGAGCATCAAGCGTTTTAAAGAGGGTGAGGAAATTCCTACCACCACTATCGAGAACGTTCGCGACAAGTTCCGGGCTATGTATGGGCAGGAGGAAGAGTTTCCTGTGTTGCAGACTGAGTTCGGCAATATTGCTGTAACTACTGTGCAGCTAGACCCATTTATCTTCGCCGCGTTCGCCATGCGTGGCACCGAGATCATGTTTCGCACCGCCACTTTGTTTTCTGAAGAGGATGTGCGGGCAACGGCATTTATGAACAACTACTATTCGGCCATGTCGAACATTACGTTTCCTGCAGATAGCCCGGCAGCACCGATGGGTGGCAACTCACTAATCGTTGATTACAGGGGCGCGGTGCTAGCACAGGAGGCGAGCAATAATGATGCAATTATCTCCGCCGAGATTCCTATTGCTGAGTTCCGCAAGAATCGTCGCATTCCGCGTTACCCGATGGAAATGGTGATGCCGGTATTTGAGCAGTATCAGCAGGAGGTTCCACTTAATCATCTGGATTTGCCGCCAGAGGAGCTGCCACAAACTCGCTCGGAAATGAAAGATCTGATGGACAGGGCAAGTCGCTGGCTCAACTAACTACGGTCGCTAACCACTTGGCTGGTGTCAGCTTTGGAACTTTTTGGCTGCAGGTTCGTCCCATAGATAGGGATAGTGAGTCTGCGAGAACGATGAGGAGGCTGTCATGCCTGCGATAAAAATGCCCGAACAGCTATTTGTAGTCATTAATCCGATTATGAAGCTGCTATTACGTTCGCCGCTTCACTTTATTCTCAGCAGCGGGATTATGCTGATTACCTTTCAGGGCAAGAAGAGTCATCGTTGGTTCACGACACCGGTGCGTTATATTCAGGATGGCGACACTGTTCGCGCCTTCTCTTCTCCGCATACCTTTTGGTGGCGGAACCTCGTTGGCGGTGCAGATGTAACGTTACGTCTGAAAGGCGTTGACGCGGGCTATCATTCCACAGCGATCCGCAATGAACCTGAGCAGATTGGTCAATGGCTGCAGGTTTATCTTGAGCGTTACCCCGAAGACAGGGTTTATCACGATGTCGGCTTAGATTCTGATGGGGCGCTTAATGCAGATGATTTTGAGCGCGCAGTCAGTGACGCCATTCTGGTCGAGTCGATGCCGCTGCATAGCTGAGTGCTGTCTTACGAACTGCGTTCGTGTCTCCAAAGTATCAGCCCGAAGACAAGCACAAGAGCATTCGCAGCACCGATAGCGAGGAATGGTGTGCCAGGGCCAATGAGGTCGAACATATAGCCGCCGGCCGACGAGATGAACAAAATGCCTAATGCACCGAAGAAATTCTGCATGCCAAATACCGAGCCGCGATATTCAACCGGCGATTCCTGACCGAGCAGTACGGTAGAGGCCAGTGCGGTGCTGGATTGACCTATGCCCACAAACAGCAGCGCCGGTATCGTTGCCGAAAACGACTCGACATGCGTAAG
>CBDTTT010000282.1:0-2771 GCA_965363345.1 uncultured Chromatiales bacterium | reverse complement strand
CCACCATTGTTGCTGACCCCGGAATATGCAGACACGGTGGATCAGGGGCAGCAACTGACTAATCAGATTGATATGGTCGCTCTGTTCTTGCTCTACCTTGTTGAGTACTTCGTGATGTTCTTTTTTAATGCCGCATTGGTTGCTGCTGCATTGGAGCGAATTAATGGCGGCGATCCTACGGTGGCATCTGGTTTTCGTGCGGTGATGCCTAAGATAGGCGTGATTTTCTTTTATTCACTTATTGCAGCAACTGTTGGTGTGGCGTTGCGAGCCATTGGCGAGCGTGGGGGGATATTTGGCAGAATCCTTGCAGGCCTCACTGGCATGTTTTGGACTTTGGCCAGTTTTCTCGCAGTCCCTGTATTGGTTAGTCGCAACGTGGGCCCGGTTGATGCCCTAAAGGAAAGTTTTGAATTAATGAAACGCACCTGGGGCGAAAATGTCATTGCCAATGCCGGTCTGGGTGTCGTGTTCTTCCTGATTTACTTGGTTGTGTTGGCGCCGATGCTTGGCTTAATCGGCTTGGCATCATCCTATGGAACCGATGCTGTCGTTACTCTTGTTGTCATTTTTGCTGTGCTGTTGCTGATTCTCGGCCTGATTCAGGCGGCTCTGCAGGGCATATTCTCAGCGGCTTTGTATCACTATGCCGTTGATGGTGAAGACGATGCCGGAATACCTGCCGATGTGCTCGGCAGTGCCTTCTCGTCTAAATAGAGTCGTTTGCGCAGAGTGCGGCCAGCATCGTAGCAACAGTGCTCCTGTTAAAAATCTTTTGCGCTGGAATCTGTGCAATAACAACCTTGTTCACATAACTGGACCATCTGCCTGATTGACACTTCAGACGTACCCCCTTTAAAGTGCACGCACCTATACAGGTGCCTGTGCGGCGATAGCCAAGCGGGTTAAACGGGAAGTCCGGTGTTTTCTTTGCATAAAGAATTAAGTCCGGCGCTGCCCCCGCAACGGTAAGCAGACACTCTGCAAGCCCGGAACCGGCCTGAATAGTACGTTTTTAGTTGTTCGCGGAGGGCGGCATGACTGGCGATAAGAGCTTATTAAGGCTCGAGCGGTCAAGTCAGGTCGTTATCTCCTCAGTCAAATCTCTCCTGAACACTCAGGTTCTGTTGCAGAGATTTGATATTGAAACCAGCCAATAACATTACGAATCAGTATGTCTGTGCCTTTATGGGTATGGCACTGTTGTGTGGTGTGGCGACCGCTGCTGATGCTGGTTTCGACTCTAGAGCATCCGCCGCGAATCCCCGTGTCGATGAAATGATAGTTACCGGTATGCGCCAAATTCGTCTGGCTGAGCTCCCTCGAAGTGCCACTGTAATCACGGCAGAAGATATTGCCTTGTCGCCTTCAACCAACATTGTTGATTTGATTGCACGCGAGGCGAATGTCCAGTTGCGTGCATTTGTAGGCAATGAAAAATTCAGTGGTGTCGACATACGTGGTCAGGGTGATACGTATGCGAGCAACGTGCTAGTGCTGGTTGATGGTATTCGTTTGAATCCTGCTGACCAAGCCGCCCCCGACTACTCTTCGTTGCCGCTCGATCAAGTTGAGCGCATTGAAGTGATTCGTGGTGCTAACAGTGTTCGCTACGGTAATGGTGCTGTCGGTGGCGTGATTAATATCATCACCCGAAGAGCCGGGCAGGAGGGTTCTCCAGAGGGTTTTGCAGGCAGTGTTCGGTTACGTGGGGGCAGCTTCGGCACGGTTGATACCGGCCTGGGCGGTTCGTGGGCAGGCGATCAATGGTCATTTCTCGCCGACGCCGCTTTCCTCGAAACCGATGGCTACCGCGACAACAGTCAGTTGGAAAAGAAAGATCTTTCGGCACGGATTGGTTTTGATCCGGTTGACTGGTTTGGCCTGAGCCTTGGTGGCATTTTGCATCGCGATGAATTCGGGTTTCCAGGCCCGCTAAGCAAAGAACTATATGATGGCTCCGATGCAGATCGACGCAGCAGTCGCACGCCGAATGACAATGGCTCGACAGATGATAACCGCGTGCGGTTCGATCTTAATCTCGGAAATGCGACAACGGGTGAATTACTGGTTTCCGCGCAATTGCGGGACAGGGAGAACCCCTTCCTTCTAAGTGGCACTAACTTCCGGATCACTGAAGATAGAGAAGCTTTTGACAGCAAGTACCAGCGTGATTTTGGTCTGTGGGAGCAGCAGCATACCTTTTATGTTGGTTTTGATACTTTCAAAACAGATTATGCACGCGAGGTTAACGATGGTCTTGATGAAACCAAGCAGGGAGACATCCGGCAGCAGGCATGGTTTGCAGCAATTGATCTTGGACTGACTGAGAATGTGAAATTCTCAACGGGTTATCGCCAAGATAACTTCAAAATCGATTCCCGTTTTTCGAGCACTACGACTGTTTGTGTGCCGGATCCGGTGTTCCCGATTTTCTGTCAGGACACAGAGGTCACAGTTGTTGATCAGGATAGTGACAGTTGGCGTAACAGTGCTGCGGAGGCGGGGCTTGTTTACAGTCCTACCAACAACTCCAATTGGTTTGTCTCATTTTCGCAGAGCTTCCGTAATCCGAATGTCGATGACTTAGTGTTATCGGATGGCGATCTCCGACCACAGTCTGCTGATCATTGGGATATTGGCATGCGTCAGTTTATTGGCGGTTCTGTAGAGTTTTCATTCGCCGCTTTTTACAGTAAGACCAAGGATGAAATCTTGTTTGGTACGGACCCTATAGACCCCACCCTGCAGGTAAATCGTAACGCCGACCA
>CBDTTT010000281.1:0-2786 GCA_965363345.1 uncultured Chromatiales bacterium | reverse complement strand
AAAATTGTTTTTGCAGCGGCTCGGGCCAATTCAATGCACTAACCGGCAAGGCTCTCAGACGCGGGTCATTCATTTCATCAAGGTGCAGCTCAACCTCCGCCTGCACCAGCCAGATCGCTGCCTGAGGCGCGGGACTGCTGGACATACAAACCCTATACGCCTGAAACGCATGCCGTAACGCCGTTAACAAGGGCTGTAACCCACCGAACAATGGCAGACTGCCCTTCATCTCAAGCAGCAACGCCGATTCAGACGCGACACTCACCACCGGCGTAAAGCCCGTTGCCAGTGCGCACAACTGCTCTAACAACAATGCCTCACTGTGCTCATCCCTGTCGTACAGGCAAAGCTCCGGAGACAATGCCAAAGCGGCATTAACCGGCAAGCCCCTTGCCACGCCCTGTGCACGCGCTGCCGCATTACAACTCAACACAGAACTCATACTACCGACATGCTCTATTACAGCGACCGGAGCTTCTGCAGGCTTAAGGTTAGCCAATGCCTCAAGCGGCAAATCAGGAAATGCCAGACAAAGCCATAGACGCGGTGTGCTTTTGCGCACAGCCTTTTGCTGAATCTTTTTGATTGCGGCAACAGGCTCCGGAAACAACTCCACCTGCACCGGTCCTGATTTAGGCATGCCCCTAACAGCCATCTAAATCAAGACCCTTAGCGTACCGGGTGATGCGAAACGGTTTTTTAATACCTCAAGCTGCAAACCGGATTCGGGATGTGCAGCCACTCTAATTCGCAATGCCGCTACCGACTGTGCATTCACAAAACGCACCGGGCGGAACAGCACGACCCAGCATGAATGCTGCTCTGCTGCCAACTGCAAACGACGTAAGGCATGAATATTGACAGTTGCAGCCCAACCCAAAACCACAAAGCAGGCCGATGACTTGATCGCCTGTTCCATTGACCACAAGGCATCTTTGTCATCCGCTGCATTGACGATAAGCAACCGGGATAAATCGATTCCTGCCAGCTTCAATGCAGGCGCATAAGGAATATAAGGTGGGGCTACCCATAGCAATAAGCCTGCATTCTCAGCCTGCTTCACCAAAGCCGGCAGCAACAAACTCAGTTCGCCACAGCCATAACGCTCAACAAAAATTTCCGTTAAAGCAGCAGCAGGCCAACCGCCGCGCAACAAGCGATCCAGCGCAGGGAATCCCGTAGGGAAAAGACTTAATGCTGGTGCCTTATCCGCGCGCAAAATCTTCGGATGCCGCAACAAATCATTCAAACGCCGCTGCTTATCGGCAGCTGCTGCAACCACGTCTGATAAATTATTACTGTCTGACATCCTATTCCTGCCTGCAGAATCAACTGCAGAATTACCCCCAGAATCAATCCAAAAATCACCCTCCCAGAATCAACAAAAATCAAAATCAGGGTCGGCAAAGCAACGGCGCATCACAAAGATGGCCGGCCATGGGCTTGTACTTATTTACTGCCGGTCTACTGCCGGATGCTAAACGCTAATGGTTACGCCCGGCTTTAATGCCTTGTTTAAGGCTTGCCGGCGTGTGCCGGGGTGAATTTCTAAGAACTCACTTCTAATTCTTTGGTTAAGAAGCCCCATAGTCTAACCATGCTCCGACCAGACTTATGACCATGCTCTAACTAGTCTCTGACCCAATGTACCGGGCCAGAGCTATGGATGCGGCACACTAAACCGCGGAGCTGCTTCAACGTTGCTGTTGTCCTAATTGCCTTTCAGGCTAATTGCCAGGCTAATTCTTAGAGGCTAATTCTTAAGTGGCTGACCCTGACGTAACAAGCCTACGACCACGCCCTCAATCATCATATGTTCTTCTGCGAGATTAACTTCGATAGGTAAAAAGTCATCGTTCTCCGGCAACAAGTGAACAATGTTGCCGTTTTGCCGATAACGCTTAACCGTAACCTCGTCACCCAAACGCGCCACAATAATCTGACTGTTACGTACTTCAGGTGTGCGATGCACAGCAACCAGATCACCATCAAGAATGCCGGCATTCTTCATACTCATACCTTCAACACGTAACAGGTAATGCGGTTCCGGGTGAAATAAGTTGGGATCGACCTTCATGTAATCTTCAACATGCTCGGCAGCCAAGATCGGTTCACCTGCAGCTACCTTACCCACAAGGGGCAAGCCCTCTTCTTCATGCTCCGGCGCTATCAATTGAATGCCACGTGATGTGCCCGGCACCAACTCAATAACATTCTTACGCTGCAGTGCTCGCAAATGCTCTTCGGCTGCATTGGCTGATTTCACACCCAAACGTTTTGCGATTTCTGCACGGGTGGGCGGCATGCCCTCCAGTTCGATCGACTCACGAATAAATGCTAAAACTTCTGCTTGTCGTGGGGTCAGCTCATCCATAATGACACCTGTATAAATATCCAGCCTGTGATTATATACAGTCCCGAAGAATTGGCAAGGGCTGAAGCACGCTAATCTCAAAGATATAGGTAGCTCTCCTTATATTGATTATTGTTGATTATTGTTGATTATTAATGGGTTTTACGCGATTATTGCGGAATCGCAGCAGTACTTCGTACTGCCGATTTGTAGCTATAAACGACCTAAACTGAGGTATACACAATGAAAACAATGATCAAGGGAACTGCCCTCGCGATCGCTCTGGTACTGTCTGCAGGCTGTGCACAGAACACCGAAATGCAAACAAGTGTTGACGACCTGACTAGCCGCATTAGTGCGCTAGAATCTGATATTGCGTCTGCAAACAGTTCTGCTGCTGCCGCTCAGAGCACTGCTGATGCTGCTGCACGTG
>CBDTTT010000280.1:0-2798 GCA_965363345.1 uncultured Chromatiales bacterium | reverse complement strand
CCCGCAAGGCGGCCTTACCGGCCTTCGCACGGCTTTGCAGATCACCCAGCTTCACAAAGAAACCGTAACCGGCATCACTGGCGACCAACCAACGGGATTGCTCATCACCGATCATCACGCCACAGAAACTTGCACCATCAGATGGTTTTAAACGCCCTGATAGAGGCTCACCCTGCCCGCGTGCCGAAGGCAAGCTATGTGCCTGCAAGCTATAGGCTCGGCCTGCGCTATCGAGAAAAATAGCAAACTGATTACTGCGACCTTTCGCCGATGACAAATAGCGATCACCGGATTTGTAACTGAGCGCCAGAGGCTCAATATCATGCCCCTTAGCAGCACGGGCGAAGCCGCGCTCTGACAGCACCACTGTCACAGATTCGGCACTCACCAATGAGCTTTCATCCAAGGCCTGCGCAGCTTCACGCTCGACCAACAGACTGCGGCGGTCATCGCCATATTCTTCGGCAGCTTCAAGCAACTCATCACGGATAAGCTTACGCAACTTAGCCTTGCTGTTAAGCAGCTTCTGCAACATGGCCTGCTCTTTCGCCAACTCATTTTGCTCGCCACGAATCTTCACTTCTTCCAGCTTGGCAAGATGCCGCAACCGCAGATTCAAAATTGCCTCGGTCTGCAATTCAGAAATATTAAATTTCTTCATCAAAACTGGCTTGGGCTCATCCTCGCTACGGATGATTCTGATGACTTCATCAATATTCAGAAATGCGACCAGCAAGCCTTCGAGCACATGCAAACGCTCTTCAACTTTAGAAAGCCGATACTCCAGGCGCCGGCGCACTGTCGCCGTACGATACTCAAGCCACTCGGTCAGGATCTCTGTTAACCCACGAACCATCGGACGTCCATTAAGACCGATCACATTCATGTTGACGCGCATGGTCTTTTCAAGATCGGTAGTAGCGAACAGATGCCCCATCAGCGCTTCTACATCAACACGGTTTGAACGTGGAATAATCACCAGACGAATCGGGTTCTCGTGATCAGATTCATCACGCAGGTCTTCAACCATCGGTAGTTTCTTCGCCCGCATCTGCGCAGCGATCTGCTCGAGAATTTTACTGCCCGAGACCTGAAACGGCAGCTCGTTAATCACTATGCCGGCGCCGTCCTTCTCCCAGGTTGCCCGCACCCGCAACGTGCCATTACCGGTCCTGTAGATCTCGGCAAGCTCGCTTTTCGGAGTGATAATCTCGCCACCTGTCGGGTAATCGGGGCCTTTCACATGCTTCAACAATGTTGCAAGAGTCGCCTTAGGTTCCTCAAGCAAATGCACCAACGCACTCACAATCTCACGTAGATTGTGTGGTGGCACGTCCGTTGACATACCCACGGCAATGCCGGTGGTGCCATTCAACAATAGGTTCGGCAGTTTCGCGGGTAACAATGCCGGTTCTGTCATGGTGCCATCGAAGTTAGGCACCCAATCAGTGGTGCCCGGTCCCAACTCACCGAGCAGCACATTTGCATACGGCGTCAAACGGGCTTCGGTGTAACGCATTGCTGCGAAAGACTTCGGGTCGTCAGTCGAACCCCAGTTACCGTGACCGTCAACAATCGGGTAGCGATATGAGAACGGCTGTGCCATATGCACCATTGCCTCATAACAGGCCGAATCACCATGCGGATGAAACTTACCCAACACGTCACCAATCGTACGTGCCGATTTCTTGGGTTTAGATGTCGACTTCAATCCGAGTTCGCTCATTGCATAGGCAATGCGTCGCTGCACCGGTTTCAAACCATCAGCAATATGCGGCAATGCGCGATCAAGAATCACATACATCGAGTAATTCAGATAAGCCTTCTCGGTGTAATCAGCAAGTGTTTGCTGTTCGATACCTTCGAAGTCGAGTTGGTTTTGACTAGTCATAGTTATTGCCTACGGGTCGGTGACCCACAGTGTGATATTAAACGTCCGCAAGGTTGCCTTTCTCTTCAAGCCAGGCACGGCGGTCTTTCGCGCGTTTTTTGGCCAGCAACATATCAAGCGATTCTTCGGTGTTATCTTCACCGGAAATGGTGAGCTGCACTAAACGTCGGGTCTCAGGTGCCATCGTCGTGACACGAAGCTGGCCAGGACTCATCTCGCCCAAACCTTTAAAGCGGGTAACGTTGACATTGCCGCGTAGCTTGTCAGCCTCAACTCTATCCATCACGCCGCGCCGCTCATCTTCGTCCAATGCATAAAACGTCTTCTTACCCACATCAATGCGGTACAAGGGCGGCATAGCAACGTAGACATGGCCGGCCTGCACCAATGCAGGGAAGTGACGTGCGAACAACGCACAGATTAAGGTGGCGATGTGCAAGCCATCGGAGTCGGCATCGGCAAGAATACAAACCTTGTGATAACGCAACTTCGAAAGGTCGTTATCACCCGGGTCCATGCCTATAGCAATGCTGATGTTGTGCACTTCCTGCGAGGCGAGCAATTCATCGCGATCGACTTCCCAGGTATTCAGAATCTTGCCGCGCAAAGGCATAACCGCCTGAAACGAACGGTTACGTGCCTGTTTGGCAGAACCGCCCGCCGAATCACCCTCTACCAGGAAGATTTCGCAACGGTCCGGCTCACTTAGGGTGCAATCAGCAAGCTTACCGGGCAATGCAGGACCAGAAACAATCTTCTTACGTGTCACCTGTTTGCTGGCCTTCATACGCTTCTGAGCAGCAGCAATCACCTTAGCAGCAATCAGATCACCCGTTTCAGGATGCTGATTCAGCCAGAGCCCTAATGCATCTTTAACAACGCCTGTGATAAATGCGGAGCACTGCCG
>CBDTTT010000279.1:0-2799 GCA_965363345.1 uncultured Chromatiales bacterium | reverse complement strand
TGAACAAGATAATTTCCTGCTTCACAACAATGGCAACGGTACCCAGTGCAGCACCAAGCGCCAGCGCTCCGACGTCGCCCATAAAGACCTGTGCGGGGTAGGTGTTAAACCAAAGGAAGCCGAGACCAGCGCCGGCGAGCGCGGCACAAAACACCATCATCTCACCCGCACCAAAGATGTAGGGCAGACCAAGGTACTCCGAGAAATTAACGTTACCGGCAACGTAAGCGAAAATGCCCAAAGCACCACCAACCAGAACGGTTGGCATAATCGCGAGGCCATCCAGGCCATCGGTCAGATTTACCGCGTTACTCGTACCGACGATAACCAGATAAGCGAAGACAATGTAGAAGCCACCAAGAGGAAGCAGCATGTCTTTAAAATACGGGATCAGCAATGCTGTCTCGTAAGACTCCTGAGCACCCATATACAAATAGGCAGCGGCCACTCCGCCCACCAAAGACTGTGAAAGAAACTTGGTACGGGCTTTCATGCCATTCGGGTCGTTCAGCATCAGCTTTTTCCAATCGTCAATAAAGCCAATGATGCCAAACGCGACGGTCACGCCAAGCACAGTCCACACATAACGATTGTCAAGATCGGCCCACAGCAATGTACTAATCAAAATAACTACGATAATCAGAGCACCGCCCATTGTGGGTGTGCCCTGCTTCGGCAAATGACTTTCGGGACCGTCAAGACGTATTGTCTGACCAAGCTGACGTTCTAAAAGCTTGCGGATCATAATCGGGCCCAACACGAACGACATAACCAATGCGGTCAGCGCCGCCATGATTGCGCGCAACGTAATATAGGAAAAAACATTGAAGCCCGAGTAAACGTCTTTCATGTATTCAGCAAAGTAAATCAACATAGCGTTAACCTTTCACCACTGATCCGGTATCCGGATCAGTCAATGCTTTAACCACACGCTCAAGACCCATAAATCTTGACCCCTTAACTAACACTGTCACGCCTGATTCAACTGAATCACACAGCTCTGCGGTAAGCTCTTCAACACTCGCAAACCACTTGGCACATTCACCTGCTGCTTCGGCGGTAGTGCGACTCAAATCACCCACACATAACAAACGCTCAATACCTGATGCAGCAACCTGCTTGCCTGCTGCGCTATGCCATGCCTCAGCCTCATCACCCAACTCGCCCATATCGCCAAGCACTAACCAACGAGTGCCCGACTGAGCCGCAAGGAAATCAATCGCAGTAGCAACTGAATTCGGGTTTGCGTTATAGCTATCGTCGTATACCTGAACACTGTTTGGACCGGCGATAGCCTGCAGACGCCCACCCACGTTGCCGGTGGAAACAAGCCCCCGCTCTACCGCATCAAGATCAGCACCGAGCGATACAGCTGCGGCAGCTGCGGCCAGCGCATTCAAAACGTTATGGCGACCAGCCATCGGCAAGATCAGCTTTGCTTCACCCAGCGGTGAATGCAGGGTAAAGCGCAACTCCGGAGTCTCAACGTTTTCTTCAATGTCAGTAGCAAAAAAATCAGCTGCTGTGTTCTGCCCGAAACAAATCTGCGCCACATGTGGGCAACTGTTTTTCCAATATTCATAAAAGGCATCATCACGATTCAGAATAGCCACCCCATGCTCGGGCAATCCTAAAAACATCTCGCCCTTAGCGCTGGCAACTCCGGCCAGCGAGCCAAAACCTTCAAGGTGTGCCGCACCCGCATTTATCACTACGCCGACCTGAGGCGCGGCAATAGAAGTCAGGTATTTAATTTCACCCGCGGCACTGGCACCCATCTCGAACACCGCTGCCTTGTGCTGGTCATTCAGTTCAAGCACTGTGAGCGGCAGACCAATGTCGTTGTTAAAGTTGCCACGCGTTGCGAGCACCGCCATATCAGAACCGAAGCTTGCACGCAGTATCGCGGCAATCATCTCCTTCACGGTGGTCTTGCCATTGCTGCCGGTAACACCGACTGCGGGAACATTATGCTCACTACGCCATGCTGCAGCGTAGTCACCCAGGGCGCGACGCGTATCCGCAACTTCAATCTGTGGGATATCCGCATCAACATGGTGTTCAACAACAGCACCGGCGGCTCCTAGCCTTGCTGCATCAGCAATGAATTGCGACGCATCGAAATTCTCACCCTTAAGTGCAAACAATAATTCGCCACTCTTTAACGTACGGGTATCGGTAGATACAGACGTAAAGTCGGTATCGGCGCCCTGCAAACGCCCCTTCACGGCTTCAGCAACGGTGATGAGTGAATTCATACTCATGCGACCTTCCCCAGTGCGCGCATGGCAGCATCACGATCAGAAAATTCGCAGTATTCACCCTGCCTAATCTGATAACGCTCATCGCCTTTACCTGCAATAAACACCACATCGCCGGCACCGGCAGCTTTCACTGCCGTATCAATTGCCGCGCCACGGCTATGAATCACCTGCGGCGGCTGCGCCGCCGGAAAACCGCTCAATACATCAGCAACAATCTGCTGTGGGTCTTCATCACGAGGATTGTCATCGGTAACGACGGCAAAGCTTGCCAGCTTTGACGCAACGGCAGCCATCTCAGGACGCTTACCCTGGTCACGATCACCACCACAACCAAAGACACACCAGATATCGCCTTCACAGTGATCTCGCACTGTCGTTAGGGCCTGATCAAGCGCATCAGGCGTATGTGCAAAATCAACAATTACGAGCGGCTGCGAGGCATCTCCGAAGATCAACTCCATACGACCTGCGGGAGCCGTGCACTCAGCGAGTACAGCAACTGCATCATCGATCGAAACACCCTCCGCAATAAGAA
>CBDTTT010000278.1:0-2801 GCA_965363345.1 uncultured Chromatiales bacterium | reverse complement strand
ACTGGATACCACTTCGGTTCTGAAACCGCTGGGTGATATTGCGGCAGAAAATGCCCGGATCAAACACTTCAGCGGACTCACTGCGCCCACCGCCATTATCTGATCAACAACTGTCGATAATCAGGGGCGCACACGACGCTCAACACCGGTGCTATTCAGTATGTTACTGGCGATTTCCTCGATTGAAGAATGCGTGGTATCAATGTTAGCAATCCGGTATTTCTTAAACATTTGCTCGGCGGCACGGGTTTCGTAATTGACCTGCTGAATCGTTGAGTACTTGCCTGTTGACCGACGCTCCTTACGAATTTGCTGGAGGCGCAGTGGTTCAATAGTCAGCCCATACAACTTATCTTTGTAAGGCTCCAGAACCTCCGGAATTTTGCCTGTCTCCAACTCCTCTTCAGACAACGGGTAATTGGCCGCAAAGACGCCATAGCTCAGCGCGAGATATAAACAGGTTGGGGTCTTGCCTGAACGGGAAACACCCAGAAGGATGACATCTGCCTGGGCATAGTCGCGCGTATGCGCGCCGTCGTCGTTTGTCAGCGCATAATTGGTGGCCTCGATACGCTGGTCATACTTCACGGTATCGCTCAAACCATGCGCCCTGCCGGCGGTATGGTTAGACCTGACACCGAGTTCGCCTTCCAATGGCGCCAGGAAAGTTTGGAAGAAGTCTAAAAACAGTCCATTAGCCGGTAGCAAGTGGTCCCTGATATCGTCCTGCACGAGGGTACTGAATATGATGGGTCTTAAACCATCGTCTTGAGCGACGCCGTTTATACGGGCTACAGCCTCATCGGCTTTCTCGATGCTATCGACAAACGGCAAGGTAACCTGATGAAAGTTTTCGGTTTCGAACTGAGTTAAAAGACTATGACCCAGAGTTTCGGCAGTAACACCGGTGGAGTCAGACACAAAAAATACGGTTCGTTGTTTCATAATCTTGACATAACCCTATTCAATCCTCGGATATCTGACTCAGGTACTAGCTTCTAAGGCTAATACTCACGCAGAATCGGCAATCAGTTTAATCTATTCATCAATCAGCAGTATACGGGAGCACGAACTTGGAAGCCTATGTTGTACCACTTGATCAAGTAGGGATTAACGACATTGATCATGTCGGCGGCAAAAATGCCTCGCTCGGCGAAATGATCAGCGGCCTGTCGAAAGCAGGTGTCATGGTACCTGGAGGCTTTGCAACCACGGCCAGTGCTTATCGCGCGTTCCTTGCTCACGAAGGGCTTGCCGACAAGATTGATAAATTGCTCTCGGAGCTCGACACCGAAAACCTTGAACAGCTTTCCAGCACTGGCGCAACCGTGCGCCAGTGGGTTATCGACACTCCCATTCCTGAGGCTTTCCATCAGAAGATACTAACCGCATGGAAAGAGATGGGTGGTGATAGAGGTGATGACTTCGCAGTTGCCGTGCGCTCTTCAGCTACCGCGGAGGATCTCCCGGATGCATCGTTTGCCGGACAACAGGAAACCTTCCTTAATGTTCGTGGCGAAGAACAATTGTTCTGGGCCATCAAACAGGTGTTCGCTTCGCTGTATACGGACCGTGCCATTGCCTACCGCGTGCATCAGGGTTTTGATCACAAAGATGTTGCCTTATCGGTGGGTATACAACACATGGTTCGCAGCGACCTGGCATCAAGCGGCGTGATGTTTACGCTGGATACCGAATCAGGCTTCCGTGATTTGGTATTTATCACCTCTTCGTATGGACTAGGTGAAACCATCGTTCAGGGTGCAGTAAACCCGGATGAGTTTTACGTATCAAAACCAGCGCTCGCCAAAGGCAAGCGTGCGATCCTGCGAAAGAACATTGGTAGCAAAGCGATCAAGATGCTCTACCGCGAACAGCCTGTCGATGGGGAGTTTGTACAAACCGTTGATGTAGATGAAGCTGACTCTGCCCGCTTCTCGCTAACTGATGCCGAAATTGAAACCCTCGCCCGCTACGCTGTAACGGTTGAAGAACATTACAAACGTCCGATGGATATCGAATGGGCCAAAGACGGTATCGACGGCAAGCTCTACCTGCTGCAAGCACGTCCTGAAACAGTGCAAAGCCAGAACTCGGCGACGATTGAACGTTACACAATCAAAGATCGTCGCTCTAAAGTGGTGGTTGAGGGTCGCAGTATTGGTCAGCGTATTGGCGCTGGTACTGCCAAAATTATCGCCCGCGTGGAAGACATGAACCGGATTCAACCGGGTGATGTTTTGGTTGCTGACATGACGGACCCCGACTGGGAACCGGTCATGAAGCGTGCCTCTGCCATTGTCACCAACCGTGGTGGCAGAACCTGTCATGCGGCCATTATTGCCCGCGAACTGGGCATTCCTGCAGTTGTCGGTTGTGATAACGCGACCACCGCAATTACTGATGGCACTGAGGTCACCGTATCCTGCGCTGAAGGCGACACCGGTTTTGTCTATGACGGCATGCTGAGCTTCGAGCAGCAACAAATCGAACTCGAGAAACTGCCCGAGATACCCGTCAAAATCATGATGAACATTGCCAACCCGGATCGCGCCTTTAGCTTTGCCAGCCTTCCGAATGCTGGTGTTGGCCTGGCCCGACTCGAATTTATCATCAACCGCATGATCGGCATTCACCCGAGAGCATTGCTCGAATTTGATCAGCAGGATGCGAACTTGCAGGCGATCATTAAACAGCAGATGGCTGGCTACACCGACCCTGTTGAATTCTTTGTCGACAAACTTTCTGAAGGCATCGCCTGTATCGCTGCAGCATTCGCCGACAATCCGGTCATCGTGCGT
>CBDTTT010000277.1:0-2817 GCA_965363345.1 uncultured Chromatiales bacterium | reverse complement strand
CCGTCCATGGCGATGTAATGATCGCGTTGCCACTGACACAATCGACCCCTAAGCCGGTGTAGCGTTCGATTGAATCATGAGGTTCGATGTCCTTAATGACCTCTTTGATACGCTCCATGACCGCAGGAAAATCGGCAGTTGGAGCGGCCCCTTGTTCTATCCCGAACTCCTGCGAACGCTTAATGTAATGCATTATCCGTGAAGATCGAATGAGAGCCTTACTAGGTACACAGCCTGTATTCAGGCAGTCGCCACCCATCTTTTCACGCTCGATTAGCATTACACGTGCTTTGGATGCTGCGGCGATATAGGCCGTAACAAGCCCGGCGGCACCAGCGCCGATAACAATTAAGTTGGTGTCGAAGCTCGCTGGCCGCTTGTATCCTCTGAATGCCCGTTGCTGCTGCCATAGGCTAAGAAGCTTATTCGCAAGTAACGGGAATACTGCCAGCAGTGCGAATGAGGCAATGATAGGCAGCGATAGGATGCCACTCATGCTATCCAGGTTGCTCAGCTGTGTGCCTGCATTCACATAGACGATGGTACCGGGCAGCATGCCCAGTTGGCTCACCCAGAAAAATTTTATCAGCGGCAGTCGTGTAAGCCCCATGACGAGGTTAATGACAAAAAACGGGAATAGTGGCACAAGTCGCAAACCAAAAAGGTAGAACGCTCCATCTTTTTTGATTCCACTATTAACCTTCGCAGAAGCCGCTGAGAAACGCTTCTCAACGGCGTCACGCAACAGGTAGCGCGATATAACAAAGGCACAGCTTGCACCTATCGTGCTAGCAAATGACACGAGCAGAGTGCCTTCCAGTACACCGAATAATGCGCCGCCAATCAGCGTTAGTACCGCAGCACCAGGAATACTGAGTGCCGCTACCCCGATGTAAATTAAAAGGTAAGCCGTTACCGCAAGTACATGCCTAGAATCAACGCTAATTTGAATATCGGCTTGATGACTTTTGAAATTCTCCAGCGTCAGATAACTGCCGATGTCTGTTAACCCGATGATAGCGGCCAAGGCGATCAGGAGTAGCGCAACGACGATGCGACCAGCGGCCATGGTCTAACTACTTTTGCTGTTAATGAGGGGTATTGGATCCAGCACCCATGATTTGCTGTTGCGGCGTTCCGGAGATGGAATGGCATAAGCAACCCGATTGACATCTTTGGCTACGGCTTTTGTATCAATGCGCCAGCCATTATCAGTCCACGTATCCAGTTTCTTACGATAGGCGCCAACACAGGAGTCCGACGGAGTAAAGAATTCTGCTGTATTGGATTCCGGTGTGAGTATTGGGTTGAGTTCCATTAGTACATCGCGATCCTGATAGGCGACATAGGCGTTGCGCTCTTTCATACGTTCATCACTGCTCTCGTCGATCATAAAGTTACGCAGGTTCACCAGAAAGATTGTGGTGTGTTCATTGTCCACGGGTTTTTCGAAAGCGTATTGATGAATGTGCATATCCGGAGTGGGGTGGATAAAGGTCCATAGACTGGCGGCACCTTCGTGGCCAGTACCCGCATAGATCACTGCATTCTCTGTTCTTCCGGAAGCTTCCTGCATGGATTTGTCAGGCAGCGGCGGCGCCAGAATCTCCAGGCCGAAGCCGGTGCCCCATTCAGTCTCATCTATAGTGAAGTCCGGAACCTTGTAGTCGTCGCGACCCCCCGAAAAACCATGAGTGTCATGAACAAATTCGTTATGGGCAGGATCGACGCCATTCTCCATAGATCTTTCGTAGTAAATATCGAAATCGAAACGCTGAATAGTATAGGCCCAGCCATCATGGTCCCACTCCGGTATGTTCATGATGGGGGGGCGTTCTGCTTCGGGAAGGTCGCCGAGAAAGCAGAACACCAGTCCATAGCGTTCTTCAACCGGATAGGCATCAATCCGGGTGCGTGCAGGGATGCTTGCATCCTTACCCAAAGACGGAATCCTCGTGCAGGTGCCTGAGCCGTTAAATTGCCAGCCATGATAAGGGCATTGGATATCGCCATCGCGAATCTTGCCATCACCTAGAGAACCACCCCGGTGCGTGCAGGTGTTACTCAGGCAGCGCGCCTTGCCCTCGGCATCGCGAAAAATAACAAAATCCTGCCCGAGCATTGTTGTCTTGAGCGGGGCATCTGTAAGGTCTGCACTGGTGGTTGCCGGATACCAAAAATTGATGAACATGAATTATTTCTCCTGATTCAGGTCATAATATGACACAAACTAAAAGGCTTAAGGAGACAGCTTATGAAATTCTGGAGTATTGCGGCAACAATTTTGCTTGCTGCGTTGCTGACTGCCTGCAGTCAGCCTGTCTTGCAGTCTGGTCCCGATGCGGAGATAACAGACGATGGCTTGGTTAGAGTTGATAACTCCAGTCTTGGCAAGACCTTTGTTCGCCCCGGCATGAATTTGCAGAATTATTCCTCGATTAAACTGGTTTCTGTCGGTACCAACTATCGCAACGTAACGACCAGCCCGAATGAGCGCTATGGCGGTTCCGGCAGAAACGAATATCCTATAACTGACAGTCAACGAGAAAGCTTCGAGGCGTTGGTGGATGAAGTTTTTTCTGAAGAGTTTGCTAATAGTCAGTATTTTACTCTGACGGATAAGCCCGGTTCGGAGGTGCTAGTCGTTAAAGGTGGTCTGATTGATGTAGTTTCGTTTGTGCCGCCACAGCGTGCAGCAAGAAATCGGGTGTGGCTTGCAGAGCTCGGTCAGGCAACTTTAATTCTTGAAGTAGCGGATTCGATGAGTGGTGAGTCGCTGGCTCGTGGAGCAGATCGTCGTCGTGTAGAGCCCAACAG
>CBDTTT010000276.1:0-2835 GCA_965363345.1 uncultured Chromatiales bacterium | reverse complement strand
GGTTGATACCGACTGACCAAACTTAACGTAGATAGGGCCGAGTTCCTGCAGTGCCTCACGGATTCGCTCTCCTCGTGGTGCATCGTTGTGATGGTCACCCCAAGTCCACGGCGAGAGCATGAATACGTAACGCAGTGGCCGTAGTAGATGAGTTTCGCTGATAAGGTCATCCAGACCATAACGAACCATCACCCGTTGAATACGGATGAGTTGGAATAAGACTTTAAGACGCATCGTGTTTCTGCTGACCTTGTGTGTGGCGGCGGTATTTTTGCAGACGTGCTTCGGCTCTGTCGACGGCCTCTGTTAGCTCATCCACTTCTTTATAAAATTCGTTAACTTCAGCAACAGCCGGGAGCTGCTGGCTTTCTTCCTTCAGGTAGTCGGCTGTAGAACGCCCGAAAGTCTTTCGCAAGCCACCCATCCAGCTTTTTAGGTCGTTAGCTACCAGTGTTATCTGGCGTGCTGCAGAGTCACCGATTACTTGGGATAGCTCTTCTTCGAGTTCCGGCTTTGCGAACTCGAACAATTCCTGAAAGGCTTCGATGACATCGGTGTCGCCACTGATATCAACCTGCTTGCTGCGGATTGCAGTTTCGGGGTCGTCGCCTAGCAACTGCATGAGGCTGAAGGGGCCGCCGGATATCTCCGCATCGACTTTCTTTTCCGCATCGCTGTAGATTTGTAATTCACGCACACCCGCTTTAGTGACGACTCTAATGCCGGGCCCGCTGATGGTCACCGCCAGAGATTTGCCCGTTAGGTCGGCAAGCATCGCGCTCGCTGTGCTGGACAGGGCGATACGTTCATTAATGCGGGTTTCTATCGCATCAAGTACGGCGCTTAGCGGTTGATCAATAAGGTTGCTCATTACCGGCGCGATTCTAGTAGCGATAGCCGGTATGCAACGCGACGATGCCACCACTCAGATTGTAATAGCGACAGTCTTCAAGACCAGCGGTTTCCATCATTCCTTTAAGTGTGTCCTGATCGGGATGCATGCGAATAGACTCCGCCAGGTATTTGTAGCTTTCTGCATCGTTGGCGACGAGTTCGCCCAGTGCTGGCAGCAGCTTGAACGAATAGAGATCGTAGATAGGTTCAAGCAGCTTAACGACAGGCTTCGAAAACTCCAGTACCAGCAGTTTGCCGCCGGGTTTCAGGCAGCGAGCCATGCTTTCGAGTGCCGCTTGTTTGTCGGTAACGTTACGCAGACCAAAAGCAATCGTGATGCAGTCGAAGCTGCCACTTTGGAAGGGCAGTTGTTCAGCATTTGATTGAACCACACTGAGTCCGTGCATGAGACCTTTGTCGAGCAGTCTGTCACGACCGACATCGAGCATCGCCGCATTAATATCGGTAAGGCATACCGAGCCGTTGCTACCAACCTGCCGCATAAGTCCCGCGGTGATGTCGCCGGTGCCGCCCGCTACATCCAGAGCGCTCTGCCCAGGCCGTAATCCGGTTTTGCGCAGGGCGAAGCGCTTCCACAAGCGATGGCTACCCATCGACATCAGGTCGTTCATGATGTCGTATTGGCTGGCGACCGAATCAAAGACCTCACGCACCCTAGCTTGCTTTTCTGCAGCATCGACGGTTTCGTACCCGAAATGGGTGCTTGAGGATTTGTTAGTCATAGCGGTGGCTTTAATTCTTAAGGTTTATTCTTGTCTGCTAAGAATACCCTAAAGAATGTAACGACTCAGGTCTTCATCCTGCGCGAGTTCGCCCAGATGCTCCTCAACATAGGAGGCATCGATACTTATCGACTCACCGCTGCGGTCGGCTGCTTCGTATGAAACGACATCAAGCAGGCGTTCCAGCACGGTATGCAGACGACGGGCACCAATGTTTTCGGTGTTCTCATTAACTTTCCAGGCAATCTCGGCGATACGGGTAATGCCACTATCAGCAAAGCTCAGATTCACACCTTCGGTGCCTAGTAGCGCAGAGTATTGCTCTGTGAGTGACGCGTCAGGCTCTGTCAGAATGCGCTCAAAATCATTAATGCCGAGTGCGTCCAGCTCGACCCGAATAGGGAAGCGCCCCTGCAGTTCCGGGACCAGGTCCGACGGTTTGCAAACATGGAAGGCGCCGGACGCGATAAATAGAATGTGGTCGGTTTTAACGATGCCATGCTTGGTTGTTACTGTGCAGCCTTCTACCAGCGGCAGCAAGTCACGTTGCACACCCTCACGTGAGACGTCCGCACCACCGGCATCGGCACGCCGCGCGACTTTATCTATTTCATCGATAAATACGATGCCGTTGTTCTCGACATTGTGGAGCGCGGTCAGCTTGATGTCTTCTTCATTAACCAGATTGGCCGCCTCTTCTTCGATTAGCACTTTCAGAGCTTCTTTTACTTTGAGCTTACGACTGCGTTTTTGTGAGCCCGACATGTTCTGGAACATGCCTTGTAGCTGGCTGCTCATTTCCTCCATGCCCGGTGGCGTCATGATTTCGATGCCTACTGGCGTGGTATCGACATCAATTTCGATCTCTTTGTCATCGAGTTCGCCTTCACGCAATTTCTTGCGGAATTTTTGACGCGTATCCGATTCACGCTCGTTAGCTGGCTGGGCCAGTTCGCTAGCCGTCGGTGGCAGCAGAGCATCAAGGATGCGGTCTTCGGCGGCATCGTCGGCGCGGTGCTTAACCTTCTCCATCTCGGTTTCGCGAGTGAGTTTTACCGCGACGTCAGTCAGATCACGGATGATGCTGTCGACTTCGCGGCCGACGTAGCCCACCTCTGTGAACTTGGTGGCCTCGACCTTGATAAACGGCGCATTAGCCAGACGTGACAGCCGCCGGGCAATTTCGGTTTTGCCCACG
>CBDTTT010000275.1:0-2854 GCA_965363345.1 uncultured Chromatiales bacterium | reverse complement strand
GGAGAGGTGTTCGTCCAACGGTTCGTGGTGTTGCCATGAACCCGGTTGATCACCCACACGGTGGTGGTGAAGGTCGTACCTCTGGTGGTCGTCACCCTGTTTCACCTTGGGGTACACCAACTAAGGGTAAGAAGACCCGTAGTAACAAACGTACTGACGGCATGATTGTTCGCCGTCGTGGCAAGAAGTAATCGCCTTTAGGCGGAGAGCATAGACGTGCCAAGATCAATTAAAAAAGGTCCATTTATCGATGGTTCGCTACTTAAGAAAGTTAAAGTAGCGGCTGAAGCTAACAATCGTCGTCCAATTAAGACTTGGTCGCGACGTTCAATGATTATTCCAGACATGATCGGTCTTACATTGGCTGTTCATAATGGGCGCGATCATATTCCAGTGCTTGTTTCCGAAGATATGATCGGCCACAAGCTTGGCGAGTTTTCGCAGACCAGGACCTTCAAAGGTCACACTGGCGACCGAAAGGCTAAATAGAGAATATAAGCATGCGAGTTTCAGCAACATTACGTTACGCAGGTATGTCTGCGCAGAAGTGTCGCCTTGTGGCTGACCTGGTTCGTGGCAAGCCTGTCGCGAGAGCTCTGCAAGAGTTGGCATTCATGCCGAAGAAAAGTGCGGCAATCGTGAAGAAAGTATTGGAGTCTGCAGTAGCAAACGCCGAGCACAATCACGGTGCTGACATTGATGAATTGAAGATCGCCAGCATTTATGTTGACGAGGGTCCGGGTTTACGACGTTTCCGCGCACGCGCGAAAGGCCGTGGTACCCGCATTATCAAACGCAACAGTCATATTACTGTTCAAGTAGCTGACGAGTAGGGATTCGGAATGGGTCAGAAAGTACATCCAACTGGTATTCGTTTAGGTATTACCAAAGACTGGAACTCACGCTGGTATGCAAATAGCCAGCAGTACCCTGAGTTCCTTTATTCGGATTTCCAGATTCGCGAGTTCTTGAAGAAGAAACTCAAGGAAGCCTCTGTTTCAAAGATTCAGATTGAGCGTCCTGTAAATAAGATTCAGGTAACGATTCATACCGCACGCCCCGGTGTCGTTATTGGTAAGAAGGGTGAGGATATTGAGAAGCTTCGCGCAGCAGTTTCAGAACTGACTGGCACCCGGATGGGTGATGTGCGCATTAATATCTCTGAAATACGCAAGCCTGAGCTTGATGCTCAGTTGGTTGCTGAAGGTATTGCTCAGCAGTTGGAACGCCGCGTGATGTTTCGTCGTGCAATGAAGCGTTCTGTAACAAATGCAATGCGCCTGGGTGCTGGTGGCATCAAGGTTAAGGTCGGTGGTCGTTTGAATGGTGCAGAAATTGCTCGTTCAGAGTGGTATCGCGAAGGTCGCGTACCTTTGCACACTCTTCGTGCCGATATCGATTATGGGTTTGCCGAAGCGTCAACAACCTACGGCATTATCGGTGTGAAAGTGTGGATCTTTAAGGGTGAGCGGCTGGAACATTATTCAGTGACTGCTGCAGCACCCGAAGCCGCTGAAAAACAGCGCGCGCGCTAAAGATCAATAAGGACTAAGTAAGATGCTCCAGCCGAAAAGAACTAAATTTAGAAAGCAGTTTAAGGGCCGTAATCGCGGGCTTGCCATTCGTGGTAGTTCAGTGTCATTTGGCGAGTATGGTTTGAAAGCAACCGGACGTGGTCGTATTACGGCTCGTCAGATTGAAGCCGCTCGTCGCGCGATGACTCGCTCGATCAAACGTGGCGGTAAGATCTGGATTCGGATCTTTCCTGACAAGCCTATTACCAAGAAGCCTCTTGAGGTTCGACAGGGTAAAGGTAAGGGCAATGTTGAGTACTGGGTAGCCCAGATTCAGCCCGGTCGCATGCTTTATGAAATGGAAGGCGTTGAGGAATCAGAGGCACGCGAGGCGTTTCGTCTGGCTGCTGCCAAGCTTCCGATTGCTACAACCTTTGTTAGCCGGCAGGTGCTCTCATGAACGCAGCTGAGTTAAAAGATAAGACTAAGGATGAGTTGCTCGAGCAGTTGATTGTTCTTCGCAAGGAACAGTTCAGCCTCCGCATGCAGATGGCCACTGGCCAGAATGCTCGTCCAGATCAGATTCGCAACGTTCGCAAGAATGTTGCTCGTGTAAAGACAGTGCTGCGAGCTCAGGAAATTGCAGCAGAGACAGAGAGCGCGTGATGACTGAAAATACAGGATCTGCAGAAAAGCAGCGCACGATAACTGGAAAGGTTGTTAGCACAGGCATGGATAAAACTATTGCGGTGACCGTTGAGCGCAAAGTTAAGCATCCTCTTTACGGAAAATATCTGCGTCGTACAACCAAGTTGCTTGCTCATGATGAGTCGAATGAATGCAACCCTGGCGACACCGTTGCTATTGCAGAGTGTCGCCCTTACTCCAAGCGTAAGTCTTGGCGTTTAGTTGAAATTGTTGAACGTGCCATAGGCTAAGCCTCGGGTATTAACGGAAGTTACTCATGATTCAAATGCAGTCAATGCTCAGCGCAGCGGACAACAGTGGTGCCCGACGCGTTATGTGTATCAAGGTTCTCGGTGGTTCAAAGCGCCGTTATGCCCGCATCGGTGATGTGATCAAGGTTAGTATTAAAGATGCTATTCCCCGTGGTCGCGTTAAGAAAGGTGAGGTTTATAACGCTGTAGTCGTTCGTACCCGTAAAGGTGTGCGTCGCGCAGATGGTTCTTTGATTCGTTTCGACGGTAATGCAGCAGTGTTGTTGAATGCCCGTTTGGAGCCAATCGGAACTCGTATTTTTGGCCCGGTAACACGTGAACTTCGTACCGGCAGCTTCATGAAAATTATTTCATTGGCACCGGAGGTGCTTTGAGTAATTC
>CBDTTT010000274.1:0-2861 GCA_965363345.1 uncultured Chromatiales bacterium | reverse complement strand
GGGCAACTGCTGCAGTACTGATTCTTCAATATCCAGACCTTCTTTTGCTATCGGATAAATAGCAATGGCACGCAGTGCTTCTAACGACGTTTTACCGCAAACACCACATGAAGAATTGGTATAAAAATGACGCTCAAGACTTTTAAGATCCGGCTGCAGATCTGAACCCAACACAATCAATACACGATTCGGAACATCGGGCACTTCGATACTCTCTATATCTTCAGGCTTTGCAATAACGCCTTCGGTAAACAGAAACCCTGCTGCCAGTGCACGATCATCGCCCGGTGTGCGCATGGTAATCGCAACGGTTTTCTCTTGCGCTTCATCATCGCACTGCCAACGCAGCACAATTTCCAGAGGTTCCTCAACAACCAGTTCGTCAGGTTGCTCATGCGAACCGGGGATCCGGCGCACACTCACACATTGAGTCGCACTCACTCGGAGCCACCTAGAACCTTGCCGGGGTTAAGCAAAGCCAAGGGATCCAACGCATGTTTCAGCTGCTGCATCAGAAGGATCTCGCTTTTGCTGCGGGATAAATGCAACCAGCGCTTCTTTTCAAGTCCAATACCATGCTCGGCCGATACGGAACCACCATACTGCTGCAGCGGATGATAGACACATTGCTCGACCGCGTTCCGCAGTTCAGCCGAACCCGGAGAAATAACGAAATGCAGGTTGCCGTCGCCCACATGACCAAATACAAAGCTGTGGTGTCCGGCACAATGCGTATCCAGCCCAGCTAAAACCTGGTCGACATAGTTCGACATATCAGATAACGGCAAGCTCACATCGAAAATAAAACCCGGTCCAAACTGCAAACAAAGCTCGACACTGTCGCGCAATGCCCATAGCTCATCACGCTCGATGCCCGACTTCGCAATAACAGCATCGTCTAACAACTTAGCCTCGGTCGCAGCAGCCAATACCTGCAGAAAACGTTCGGCGTCAACATCAGGCTCAGGACCTAAGGATTCGACCAGCACATAGTAAGCACTGTTTGCCGACAAAGGTGCCTGCAGTTGTTTCGATACACACTCGTAAAAACCATGCCACATGCATTCGAATGCAGATAGATGACCGCCGAGTTCACGCTCGAGATACACCAGCAACTGTTGAACCTGAGAAAAACTGTCGCAGGCGACTAAGGCCGTAGATTCGGAACGTGCTGCAGGACGCAAGCGCATGACCGCACGCGTGACGATACCCAGAGTGCCTTCGGTACCGATAAACAACTGCTTCAGATCATAACCGGCATTGTTTTTTAGCATCCGGTTCATCGAACTGATAATGGTGCCGTCGGCAAGCACAGCCTCAAGACCCAAGACCATGTCGCGGGTCATGCCATAACGGAGCACGCGGTTACCGCCGGCATTTGTCGAGATATTGCCGCCAATAGTGCAGGAGCCACGCGCGCCAAGATCGAGCGGTAACATTAAGTCTGCTGCTTCCGCTGCATCATGTGCAGCCTCAAGCGGCACACCTGCCTGCACCACCATATATCGACCGGCAACATCGACAGACTCAACCTCGTTCATGCGCTCCAGAGAGATCACGATATCGTGAGCGGTCGACACACAACCCTCGACCAGACCGGTGCGCCCGCCATGTGTAACGACAGACTGTTTGGCGGCATGACAAAGCCGCATGACCTCCGACAATTGTGCGGTACTTGATGGACGGACAAGTGCCAGCGCCTCAACCGGGCGATCATCCCAGATACCCACCGAGCGCTGTGCAGCCTCGGCAGCAGACAGCATGCCATCAGCATCCAATAAAGCGCCTAGCTGATCGAGCAATTCCTGTTGTTGGGCGCTCATACTTCAGCATCCGGAAAAACGTAGCTCGCATATTGATCGCGCAAACTGCGTTTCTGCAATTTTCCCGTTGCCGTGTGTGGCAGTTCATCGACGAACTCAACAGCATCGGGAATCCACCAACTTGCCACCTTGCCCTCAAACCAATCCAGCATCTGCTGTTTAGACAAGCTCACCCCGGGTTTTCGCACGACCAACAATAACGGTCGCTCGCTCCACTTCGGATGAGCGATCCCGATGACCGCGGCTTCAAGAACATCAGGATGATTGACCGCGGTATTCTCCAAGCCGATGGAACTGATCCATTCACCACCCGACTTAATAACATCCTTGCTGCGGTCAGTAATAAGCATGTAGCCATCGGCGTTAATCGTTGCCACATCACCGGTCGGAAACCAACCATCATCATCCAACGCCTGCAAATCACCCGACGCTCCTCCGTAATAGGCGCTGCACACCCAGGCGCCACGAACTTTCAACGCACCAAATGTCTGACCATCCCAAGGAAGTTCATTGTCCTGATCATCGACTATTTTCAGCTCCACACCGAACAGACTTCGGCCCTGACGCAACTGCATCGCGACCAACTCATTTTCGGGCAAACTTTCCATACCGGGCTTTAGGGTGTTCCAGACCCCCAATGGAGTCATTTCGGTCATGCCCCAACCATGATGCGTATACACACCATGCTTATCCCGCATAGCAGTGAGCACTGACTCCGGGCACGCAGCACCACCAACAAGTATCCGCTCCAAACAAGTTAGTGTTTTGCCTTCGAGCTCCAGCCAGTTTAATAAAGCCAGCCAGACAGTAGGCACACCCAAAGATACGGTCACACCCTCGGTTTCGATCAATCGGTATAAAGCCTCGCCATCGGTCATCCCGCGACCCGCCAATACGAGCTTGCCACCCGTCATCGGAACCGAATAAGGCGTGCCCCAGGCATTCACATGAAACATAGGCACCAAAGGCATAACGCAATCATGCATGCTCAGACTCATCGCGTCGGGCAGCGCCGAAGCATAGGCGTGCAATATAGTT
>CBDTTT010000273.1:0-2868 GCA_965363345.1 uncultured Chromatiales bacterium | reverse complement strand
TAGAGCAATCGCCAGAGGGTATGTATGCGCCCGAAGTTGAGCAGCTCCGCAACAGCTATGAATCGATCCGGAGAACAGTGACGGCGGCAGCTGCAAATCATGATGCCCTCGCCGTAGCAAGCGCACTCGAAGCGGATGCCTGGCAGCGTGTTACAGCGTTGGAAAGCGATGCCTCTTGGGCGGGGGCGAGTCCTGAAGTGATCGAGAAACAGCGAGTACTTAAAGGCCTGCTGGTTTGGGATACAGAAAAAGAATATGAATTCCGCTTGTGGGAGAAACAACGCGAACTTGATGTTTTAGAACAGCAGGTCGCAGAAGTTGAACTGAATTATCAGAACTTTGCTACAGAGGTAGAGGGCGTGCCTGCAATGTTGCAGAACTACGAGCAGCGGGTTGAGACTTTGACACCACGTATAGAGCAACTACTTAATCAGGTTGCAGAGATATCAGAGGCCCAGATTGACGAACTGGGTGAAGTTGCTGCCGCAGAGCTTGCGATCAAGAAGAATCGCTTGCTGCAGTACCGGGCAGAAGCGCAGTTTGCACAAGCCGCAATTCTTGATCGAAGCGTGCAGCAGGAGGCGCAGTAATGGGTCGCCGACATATTGTTGTTCTCTGGTCGGGCTTCCTTGCATTAGCCATATCCGGCTCTTGTTTAGCTTGGGGCGGTTCAGATGAGCCAGAAACGTTAAAGAGCTTAAAAGGCCGCGAGCCTGAAGTGCGTGTTTCCGAGCCTGAACCGGTCAGTTCTTCGCAGAAGCTGGAGGCCTATAACGATTTTCTTGCATTGGCGGAGGCGGGTGATGACTCGTCGTTGCGTGTTGAAGCTATGCGACGCCAGGCTGACCTTTATATGGAGCTTGGTGAAGAAGCCAGCTTAAGAAATGATGGCTTATTGAAGGATGACCCGAATCAGTTAAGAGCGATAGAAATCTACAACCAGATTCGCAAGGAGTATCCAAATTACGAACAGCTGGAGTTTGTGGTTTATCAGCTCTCTAAGGCTTACGAGAATGTTGGTAATCAAGCTGAAGTTCTGGCTTCACTCAATGAAATAGTGCGCCGCTGGCCTGACAGCAAGTACATTGACGAAGCACAATTTCGTCGTGGCGAGATTTTATTTATTCAACAGGATTATGCTGGCGCTGAGACGGCCTACCAGGCGGTAGTTGATAGCGGCAGTCGTTCAAGATTTTATGAGCAGTCGTTATACAAACATGGCTGGAGTTGTTTTAAGCAAGGGTTTTATCCTCCGGGCATAGAGTCATTTTTGACACTGATGGATCGCAAGCTCGGAATGCTTGACGAAACTGACATATCGGCAAAGGTCGATGGCTTGAGTCGTGCCGATCGTGAGCTCTTCGATGACACTCTGCGGGTTATGAGTCTGGCCTTTTCGTATGAGGATGGCGCTGACTCGATACGTGGCTATGTTGATTCCCATCAGAGCTCAAGCTATGCCTATTTGTTGTATCAGAGCCTCGCCGATCTCTATCTGGAAAAAGAACGCTATAGCGACGCGGCCGGAGTGTTTGAGGCCTATGCGGCAGATTACCCAGAGCACTTTGAGGCACCTGTCTTTCAGGCGCAGGCAATTGAGGCCTATAAGAGTGGTGGCTTCCCTAGTTTGGTGCTTGAGAGCAAGAAGCAATACGTCAGTATCTATGGTTTACGCACCGTCTATTGGGAGGTGTGGCAACCGGAGCAGCGCCCCGAGGTTGTTGCTGAGCTGAAAGGGCATTTGAGCGATTTGGCGCAGTATGATCATGCTCGCGCGCAGGAGGATAAGGATCCCGAGGCCTATGCTGCGGCAGCCGATTGGTATCGCAAGTATCTTGATTATTTCCCGAATGATCCTGATGCGGCAGAGCGCAGTTTCCTGCTGGGTGAAGTGTTGATGGAGTCGGCACAACCACGTGAGGCCATGCTGGCTTATCAGGCTGCTGCGTACAATTACTCAGGATTCCCGAAAGCAGCAGAGGCGGGTTTTGCTGCAATTCTGGCATCCAGGGCTTATCGCGATACCTTGGATGGCGAAGCTGCGGTTATGTGGGATAAGCAGCAGATCATGGAAGATCTGAAATTTGCTAATGCGTATCCAGATCATGAAGAGGCTTCACCTGTATTAATTTCTGTTGCGGAAGAATTGTTTGAGGATGAGCGATTTACCGCAGCTAGTATTGTGGCCGGCGAATTGCTGACAAGACAGCCGGTGGCTGATCGTGAATTTCAACAGGTAGCCTGGCGCGTAGTGTCACATGCACGTTTTGACCAAGCATCCTATATCTATGCAGAACAGGCATACCGACAGTTGTCACGGCAGGACATCGCTGCGACTGAGCAGGACGAAGTTCAGGAGCGCATTGCGGCTTCTATCTTCCGACAGGCTGAGGCCGATCAGTTGGCTGGCAATGTAGATGCCGCAGTTGTGAACTATATGCGGATTGATGATGCATCAGATATTAAGGCAACTGCAGTTTTTGATGCGGCTACGCTATTAATTGTCAGTGAGCGCTGGTCCGATTCGATTCCGGTATTGGAGCAGTTCCGCAGTACCTATCCCGACAACAAGCTGGCAGACGAGGTGTCGCAGAAGATTGCGTATTCGTATCTGCAGGCAGGAATGTTGCTGGCTGCAGCTGCAGAGTTCGAGCAACTTGCTGTTAATGGCGATTTAAGCCCGGAGATTCGCAGAGAATCCTTGTGGCAGTCAGCCGAGCTATATCAGGCGCAGAATGACTTGCTTGCAGCCAAACGAACCTATCGCATGTTCGTAACAGATTTTCCGCAGCCTATGAGCGAGTCTTTGGAGGGGCGCTATCGTTTGTCTGAGCTTGCGACCGAGATGCAGGAACCTCAGGTTCGTGT
>CBDTTT010000272.1:0-2883 GCA_965363345.1 uncultured Chromatiales bacterium | reverse complement strand
CGGTGTGCACGCAATAAAAAAGCCCCGGAAACGGGGCTTTTTTATTGCGTAGCACTTACCCGGCGATGTTTCTTATTCGCCGATGCTTGTCTTACCTAGCATCTGCGGTTAGTTACTAGTAGGCATTGGTAAATCAGAGCCATGTGCCGACACTTTTCTGCGGTAGGCATTTTCCTCGAGCAAGGCAATCTGGGCTGGGTTTCTTAATACGCGAGGCACCTTTACCTGATTGCGGCTAACACCACCTGTCTTGCGGTACTGCTGCTCTTCGAGTTTGGCGAAGGTGCCGCTTTTGACGAGCACTACCCGGGGTAGTCCCAGTCGGCGCGTTTTACGCCCGATGGTTTTGTACGACAAATTAACCTGCTGCAATTGTTGATCAAACTCTCTGGCCAATGCGTCACAGTCTGTGGCCGCCATGGCAAGCTCTTCCATGAGTTCCAGATACAGGGTGTAACGATATGGAGTAGTTGTAGCATCGGCGGTGAGCGCAAAACTATTGATAGCGCGTGCCGAACCCAACTCTTCAGCAGCACTGTTAGTAATTGCTTCCTGGGTGTGCCAGCCCGAGGTCTTTTCGCCAACCAAGTCCAATACATCGCCCAGCCGGTGATCAAATTCAAATACCGGGGTGCTGCCTTCCTGATCGACCACGCGTACGACGTCACCCAGCCGATAACGATACAAGCCTGCAAATGTTGTTATCACTACTTCGTACGCTTCGCCGCGCTGCAAATTTTGCATTTCGACGGTTGCAGGTTTTGAATCATTTACGGCCGCGAGCGGCACGAATTCGAAGTAGGCGGTGCCCGCCGAAAAAGCATAGCGTTCATGCAGAGTGGGCCACAAATTAACACCCACCATGCCTTCAGTTGCACCGAAGCAGGTGCCGCAAATTCTTACCTGATCGCCGGTGAGCCAGCGTAGCTGCGGCAAGCTCACGACGAAGGGCCCACTTACCACGGTGCTTAGCACGCGCAGCTGCGGCCACAGGCGCGGCAATATGCCTTGTTCGCCCAGCGTGAACGCTGCCGCAATGGCGCGGGCCCGCTCCGGATTCGGACGTAGTCTTCGTTCAAGTTGTTTCCTGAGTTCCGGAGGCAGCTCAAGGTCGTTGCGAATCTGCCCCATAGCAATATCGGCTACCAAGGCGTCTTTGTTTTCCATGAGCAGGCTTACCCAGCTCACAATGTGTGTGCCAAACACGGCCTCGATGCAACCGGCGGACTCATCGAGCAGCCCGAATAGCGCATGCAGATATAGAGCTGCTTTGTGATCGACCAGCTCGAAAACCTCTGCCGGCGATGTCCATATATAAGGAGCAGCTCGCAGCACCTGCCGAATGCCACCACCGCTGGACATACCGAGCTCAACCCCGCCAGGTAAGGTGTTGCCGGGATCACTGGCGAGCATGAGATTAATGCTGCGCTGATTGAGGCGCAGTTCTGGCGCGGCCTCCCAGCGTATAGCCGGCGACAGTAAGGCAATATGTTGTAACGTGCGTCGCTGTTGCGCGCGAGTCATCGGCAATAACTTTGAGTCGTCACTGGTGCCTGAGGTGGCGACAAACATGGTGGGCAAGCCGGGAAACAGAACATCGCTAGCGCCGTTGGCGACTGCCTGAATATCATCGGCATGGTCGGCATAGTTACGCAGCGGAACCCGTTCATGAAATAGGGCGACGGGGTCCGGTGATGCCAATATTTCCTGAAAGCCGAAGCGCTTGCCTATCGCCGTATCTTTGGAAGCAGAAAGAATGTCGGTAAGTGCTGCTTTATTCTCAGTTGTGCCATTCGCAATGCGCTTTAGAAAGCGGCGCAGCATCGCACGGGATAAAGCCCGCCAGCTGAGCAGGAAAGGGTAGGCAAATAGCGATTTCAGAATCAACATGTATGTAACTCATGGATCATGCCGCGACCGGCATATAAAGACTGTTCTACCGTATGCATAGAGCAAACCTAACCATAGGTTAACTCCGGCAGAATTGCATTGGTAGCTTGATGCTGGAACTGGTGTGGCCAGAACTCATATATGCAGAGCAGCGCGAATTAGCTTCGCGCAGCCTTGTCGTCGAATCGACCGCTTTCGACTAAACTTCGCCCTTCGCCCTGCGTTCCATCATGAGCTTGAAGTAATCGATCTCATCAAAGCGGGTTACATCCCAGTTCGCGGTATCAAAAATTTCTGGCGTGTACTTTTTAAAGCCGTCGTAAACCTTCTTTGGCAGTGAACTGAAGCCTTCAATCTCGGTGCCGTATGCGCGTGCGATACTGCCGCCGGGTCTGCCGCCCATCTGCATCCAGGAACTCCAGGACACAAAATTCTGTGCATGGATGTTGGCAGGAGCAGAACTTAGTTCAGGATTGACCACATCCTCCCACAGTGCGGACAAGGTCTGCAGCGACAGCCAGTTAGCGACGTCGCCGCTCGAGCGTTTGGGCCATTCATCGGGCTTCAACATGTTCGGATACTGCGAAATCGCCTCGGTTGCCACGTAGAAGCGTGGCCCCATGATGTGCGAATTCAGAGGTATTGGAGCCAGTCCCGGGGCAATAACTGATTCGGGTGAATACACGCGGTCGATGGGCCCGAGAATAAAATTAAATACCTCAATTTCTTCATTGGTTATAGGGTTTAACCAGCTTTCGATCGGGTCGTCGGTATCAAAATCACAGTAGTAACCGACTTCCCAGTGCTTAAGCTGATAGGTGCCCGGTTCCAGCGGCTCCCAGGAATCGACAATGTAGTTGTTCATCGACAATAAGGGTACGGCAGGCTGGCCGGGGATCTGGCCATAGAAATGAAAACGCAAAAACGAATGGACCTGTTCCTGCTCGACACTGCCGATGACTTTCTGGCGGGCATAGGCAAGATCAATCGGAT
>CBDTTT010000271.1:0-2883 GCA_965363345.1 uncultured Chromatiales bacterium | reverse complement strand
GAAAAAGAAATCGAAGCGTTCATCCCTCGTGAATACTGGAGCATAGAAGGCCTACTCGAAGCCAGCAACATTGGTTTTGGCTCGCGGCTAGTCGAGTATAAAGGCAACAAAGTAGAGCAGTTCAGTTTTGAAAACGAAAACGCGGCATTCGACGTTCGCGATACAGTCATTGCCGCTGCTGATGGCAAACTACGAGTTAAAACAGTCGACAAAAAGCAGCGCCGCCGTAATCCAACACCGCCGTTCTATACTTCGACCCTGCAACAGGAAGCCTCCAGAAAATTAGGTTTCAATGCCCGCCGCACGATGATGACGGCACAGAAATTATACGAAGGCATGGATACGGGTGAAGGGGCTGTTGGCCTCATTACCTATATGCGTACCGACTCGGTCTCGCTGTCTGGAGAGGCGGTTGTCGAGATTCGTGAACTTATTACAGAACGCTACGGCAGCAAGAACCTGCCGGCGGAGCCAAATGTATATAAGTCTAAATCGAAGAACGCTCAGGAAGCTCATGAAGGTATCCGCCCGACAAGTGTGATGCGCACACCAGAGCAGGTTAAGGCGTTTCTAAACGATGACCAGTTCAAGCTCTATAGCTTAATTTGGAAGCGCACCGTAGCCTGCCAGATGGTGCCCGCCGTATTCGATACCGTTGCTATCAATATGGTTCCGGCAAATAATGAAAGCACCGCTGTAGTGCGCGCCAACGGCTCGGTACTCATAGAACCGGGCTTCATCGCTGTATATCAGGAAGGCACTGATGATGTGAAGGACGATGAAGCTGACAAGTCGTTGCCTTCTGTAGAAGTCGATGAACTGGTAACGCTTAGCGAGATTCAAGCGAATCAGCATTTCACTGAACCACCACCCCGTTATTCTGAAGCCAGCCTCGTAAAGAGCCTGGAAGAACATGGCATTGGTCGTCCTTCAACTTACGCCAACATTATTTCAACGCTGGTCAATCGTGAATACGTCGAGATGGATGGTAAGCGATTCATAGCAGCTGATCGCGGCAGCATTGTTGCCGATTTTTTGATTGAGCATTTCACAAAGTATGTCGATTACGATTTCACTGCGCAGTTTGAAGAGGAGCTCGATGAAATCGCACGCGGTGAACGAGAGTTGCTTTCGGTGCTTGACGAGTTCTGGGTGCCGTTCAAAAAACTTCTCGATGAAAAAGAAGACCTCACCCGCGAAGAGGTCGCTCAGTCGCGAGAACTAGGCATCGACCCGGAATCGGGCAAGCCCGTCAGTGTTCGACTCGGGCAATATGGTGCCTTTGCTCAGATAGGCACCAAAGACGATGAAGACAAACCGAAGTTTGCGGGTCTGCGTCCTGGCCAGAAGATCAATACCATCACCTTCGACGAGGCGATGTATCTCTTTATCCTGCCGCGGACGCTAGGCGAAACTCCAGAAGGTGAAACGGTTACAGCCAGTGTTGGTCGTTTTGGCCCCTACGTAAAATACGATCAGAAATTCGTTTCGACGAAAGATGAAGACCCTTACACCATCGACCTAGAAACGGCACTGCGCTTTATTGTTGATAAAAAGGAATTCGAAGCTAATCGCATCATTCTGGACTTCCCGGATCACGAAATCCAAGTGCTCAACGGTAGATTTGGTCCTTATATTTCAAGCCTCGACAAAAAGAACGTTAAGGTTCCGAAAGACCGCGAGCCTACAAGCATGACTCTGGCAGAATGCATAGAGCTTGTAGAAAAGGCAGCCTTCAAACCGAAGAAAAAAGGCGCTAAGAAAAAGGCCAAGAAGAAAACCGCAAAGAAAGCAGCAGCTAAAAAGAAGACAACTAAGAAGAAGACAACGAAGAAAAAGGCTGCAAAAAAGAAAGCCACTAAGAAGGTCGCTACTTAGAATACGGCTCCTTCCACTTAGGCACAAACCAACATGCTCAGCAGACCCGACATCCAGAAAGGCGCTGATGCCATTAATCGTGATGGCCTCGTCTGCTACCCGACCGAAGGTGTATTCGGGCTTGGTTGCTTGCCCACTGCAGACGAAGCTGTTGCGCGCATCCTCCAGTTTAAAAACAGGCAGCCTGAGCAAGGGCTAATCCTGATTGCAGCGACCCTTGAACAACTGGAACCATGGATTGCCCCAACCACAATCGAACTCGAGAATCTGCTATCGGCAACTTCACGACCGACAACTTGGGTAGTCACAAGCGCAGCCGCGACCCCGGACTGGGTCACAGGTGGCCGTAACACCGTTGCCGTAAGGCTTTGCAGCCACCCCATAGCTCAGGAATTGTGCCTGCTAACGGACTCGGCGCTGGTCTCTACGAGCACCAATAGGTCCGGTAGACCAGCAGCAATTACCGCAATTAATGCCAGATACCGCACCCGAAATGCCGTAGATGCGTTTGTTTCCGGCATCTGCAACCCAGCGCTGGGGGCCTCTGAGATACGCATAGCTACTAGCGGTAAAGTGATTCGGAGCACCTGAAACTGATGCTTTCGGCATAAAAAGACCCTTTCATGCAGGGCATGCATTAAGTAAAATACCCTCAGTTTCAGATAGATATACCAGCTTTCAATCCATGCCATGAGCATGGTGGGTTATTTTGCGCTTATGACAATGCCACATTCCAAGATTCTTGCTGTTTTGACAGCCTCACTACTGAGCCCGCTCAGCAGCGCCGTGTGGGCGGACGCAGGCATGGGCCTTTACGGTGTAGAACTGGAGCTTGATTCTTCATGGCAGCAACCGCTTCAACTTGAAGAGCGGATTTATATTATCCAACTAGATCAACCGCCGGCCATCGCGTTCCACCGTAGCCAGGAAGCAAAAGCTCAAATCAGCACACAAAGAAATACCTTTGATATTCGGGATGCGGAAACAAAGGAATACATCGACCAG
>CBDTTT010000270.1:0-2885 GCA_965363345.1 uncultured Chromatiales bacterium | reverse complement strand
ATTGAGGGTGCGCCCGGGCATGATCAGGAGATGCTCGATCAGTTGCGAAGCCTGACTGATATCGAAGACAAAAATACCTGGTTTAAAAAGTACGTGATCGACAATAACCGTTCCGACAGGCCATCGCATCCACCCTTTTTTGCTGGTGAAGATACTGTTCGTGGCGCCTGGCAGGTTGCGATTGATGCTGCCGAAGCGCATAACGAGCCGGGTAAGTTTTCGGCCATAATCGGCTTTGAGTGGAGTGGTGCACCGAAGGGGGCCAACCTGCATCGCAACGTATTGTTTCGTGATGCCAATGTGCCGGATGCGCCCGTGAGCTATCTCGATGTAAACCGTGAAGATGCTTTGTGGGCCTGGATGGCAGAGCAGGAGGCCAAGGGTATGCAGGCCATTGCGATCCCGCACAACTCAAATGCCAGTAAATTGATGATGTTTGCGCCGAATGACGCCAATGGTGACCCCATAGATCTCGAGTATGCACGCACCAGAGCACACTTCGAGCCTCTGATTGAGATCATGCAGATTAAGGGCAGTTCCGAGGTGCATCGCAATTTCTGGCAGGCAGATGAGTTTGCGGGATTTGAGAATGCCGACTCACTTGCACAGTTCAGTGGGCGTGCGCTTGAGAAACAGAATTTCGTGCGTGATGCAGTGACACGTGGCTTGGCTTACGAACAAAGTCTGGGCGTTAACCCATACAAACTTGGTTTTGTCGGCGGTACCGATAACCACAACGGGCTTCCGTCTGATGTTGAAGAATATGACTGGAATGGTTCTCATGGTGTTGAAGATGGATCGTTGGAGCGCCGCCGCACAGAAGACATCACCAGTTGGGCGAATATCCGCGATATTAATCCCGGTGCACTGACAGGAGTGTGGGCAACGCAGAATACCCGTGAAGCAATCTGGGATGCCATGCGCCAACGTGAAACCTATGGCACCAGTGGTACTCGGATTAAAGTACGTCTGTTCGGCGGCGAGTTGCCGGCTGACCCACAGGACAGCATTACGCTGGTAGAGGCAGGCTATGAGCTGGGTGTGCCAATGGGCAGTACGCTGGAGTCGCTGGCATTTGCACCGACCTTCTATGTATGGGCGCTGAAAGATCCGGATTCGGGCAACCTGGATCGTATTCAGATTATCAAAGCGTGGGTTGATGCTGCGGGCACGGCTCACGAACGCATTGTTGATGTCGTATGGTCGGGTGGCCGTAAGCCAGCGGCAGATGGCGCATTGCCTGCCGTGGGCAACAGCGTCGATGTTTCAACCGCAACCTATACCAACGACATCGGTAGCGCGGAGCTGCTAGCGAGCTGGACGGATGATGAATTTGATCCTGAACAACACGCGTTGTACTACGCCAGAGTGCTCGAAATCCCAACACCCCGGTGGAGTACCTACGATGCGGTGAAGGCCGGCTTGCCACTACTAAATGATGTGCCTGCAACGATTCAGGAGCGAGCTTGGAGCTCTCCTATTTGGTATGCCCCTTGAAGGTTGATAGCTTGGTACGGAAGAGTTTACTGGTGTTGTTGGTATTGACTACTTCGGCCTATGCAGAAGAGGGCGGTAGCGGACATTACATGCCTGGCTCAATGGCTTCATTCGTTGATGGCGTTCCATCTGAGCCCGCATTTGTTGCCCGGCTTAATGTTGTGGCTTATGACGGAAGTGTGGATGCCGGTCGGACCTTGCCCATCGCGGGAGTAGTGGCTGCAGATGTGGATGCCAAATCGACGGCTATCGGCGCTACGTTTCTATGGGCACCCGATTGGGATCTCGGTGAGCGCTGGACGTTCGCGATGTCGGCAACGATTCCAGTGGTTTCAATTGAAGTGAGTGCAACCGCTGTTGATGGTCCGGTAACCGGAGCAATAACAGATAAGGAGACAGGTCTTGGCGACATAGTGTTTATTCCGCTTATGCTCAATTATCGGTTCAACCCTGATTTCAACATGAATGTACGGATCACTATGTATCTGCCAACGGGTGACTACGAGGTAGGGCGCCTGGCAAATACGGGCAAGAATTTCTTCACGTGGGAACCGACTATTGGCTTCGTATATTTCGGTCAGAAAAATGGTTTCGAGGCGTCTTTATACGCGGGTGTCGATATCAATCGCGAGAACTCCGATACAAATTACACCTCGGGTAAGCAGGCTCATTTGGATGGCACGCTGGCGCAGCACTTTCCCGGTATGGGTGGCCTTCTGGGTCTCGGTTTAAGTGGCTATGTCTACCGACAGGTGTCAGCTGACGAAGGCGAGGGAGCTGTTTTTGGTGATTTCAAAGCCCATGCGAATGGTCTCGGGCCTGTCGCATCATGGTCAGGTGCGTGGGGCAGTACGGACGTTAGTGCAGAGCTGAAATGGTTGCACGAGTTTGGTAATAAGAACCGTCTCGAAGGCGATACCATTTGGTTTAAATTGCTCGGAAAATTCTAGCCTGCTACTGCGGTTCATCCCGCGTAAACACCGGCGAATCCGGTGCCGACATCTCAGCATTGTAGCGATAGCCCGCCACTTTAAATTTCTTCAATTCTTTAGCATCGGTAATGCCTTTCTGAATGATCCAGGCACTCATATAGCCACGGGCTTTCTTCGCGTAAAAACTAATGATTTTATAGTTGCCGTTTTTCAGGTCTTTGAACACCGGAGTAACGAGTGTGGCATTTAAGGCCTTTTTGTCGACTGACTTAAAGTATTCGTTAGATGCTAGATTGACGACTGTCTCCGACTTCAATTTCTTTAACTGCTTGTTGAGTTCAGAGGTAATACGTCCACCCCAAAATTCGTAAAGGTTCTTGCCACGTGGATTGCTGAACTTCGTGCCCATCTCCAGCCGGTAGGGTTGGATCAGATCCATTGGCCGCAGCACACCAT
>CBDTTT010000269.1:0-2906 GCA_965363345.1 uncultured Chromatiales bacterium | reverse complement strand
CGCATTATCCATATCGCAGTTGGTGCCGCCGTCGCCCGATTCACCCGATACTTCTTCAGACGATGAAGGCGCCGGTTCAGATGCTTCATCGCTACTCGAACAAGCACCCAAAGCCATCACCATGGATGCGAGCAGCAGTGCAGCGAGCCATTTATTACGTAATTTGAATTCGTTTAACATCGTGTACTTACCCCTTAATCGTTAAAAAAATTGCATGCTTAATTGCATGCTTTTAGTTAAAAAGCACATTTTCACACTAGGCTGTTTAAATACAAAGGTACAGTAAGAACAAATACTTACGTAATATCGGGTCCAGCCCAACAATCATCATTGCCATGAGCGTAAGGGCTGTCGGCATTCCACTACCCCTTACCCCTTATCCAAACAGTCTGGCTCCAGATTCCCGGGAAATGAAGCTTATTGCGGGTGCCACCTAATGATGCGACTCAGGTTGCCAAACAGACATCAGAGGCTCAAAGATCACGCTAGGTATATTTGCGCATAGAATTGGTGCGCGGTTTGCGAGAGGTTTTACGCTCTACTAGATGCTGTGAAAGGCATATTTCATCCGAGACAATCTACAAGCGAGAGTGAGAATTATGGCTACATTTAACTTGGACAAAAAACACGTCTATGCGCTGCTACTGGCATTCATGGCATCGGTTGCACTGACAGCCTGCTCGAGCTCCGATGAAGCATCTGAACCCGCGGCAGAGGATTCGACGCAGTCGAAAATCTGCGACGAAATGGGCGCGAATCAAGAAGGTGGTTGTTTATAAACGGCTGTCAAAAGAGTTTAGACTCTGCATCGAATGACTAGATAAAGCAGTAAAGCTGTTCCCAGAAAAGCCCCACCTAGTGTCGGGCTTTTTTGTACGCACTTATCCCAATCGCTATTGTCGGTATAAACATATAGATTGCTACGATTAGCACCCCGCTATAAGTGAAGACTTAAACGTCTATTAGGGAGCCGAAAATGTTACCGGATATTGCGAAGAAAAAGAGCTATGCCGTAAACGGTCGGGAGTACCCGGTTATTGAGGCCGGCGAAGGTCCGCTGGTTGTTTGTCTCCATGGCTTCCCCGATAACTACGAGACATGGCAGCACCAAATTGAACCTTTTGTCGCTGCTGGCTATAGAATTGTTTGCCCGGTAATGCCGGGGTTTGCTCCCGGAACAGAGAATACTTCCGGCAGCAATACGCCCGTTTACGCCACCTATGAAATAGTCGCCGTTATTGAAGCTTTACTCAGTTCGTCCGGCGAGAAAAAGTGCCACCTGATTGGGCATGACTGGGGTGCACTCGTCGCATATATGGTGGCCCACGAAAGACCAGACTTGCTCCGATCTCTGGCTTCGCTAAGTATCCCCTACAACGTCAATTTGCAGCGGGTTCTGTTGCGTTGCCCGAGTTATGCAATGAATGCCTGGTACGTCACTTTCTTCCAGCTGAAATGGTTCGCCGACTGGTGGGTGATGCGCAACAACCTCAAGTTTATCGATACGCTGTATAAGCTCTGGAGCCCCACTTGGGAAGACAACGAAGAACGTTTGGCATCAACCAAAGAGACACTCAGTGCGCCGGGTGTGCTCAAGTCGACTCTTAGCTACTATCGAAATTGTATCTATGGCCTGAACGGCGCCTCATTTAAATTCCGTCGGCTTTTTAACGGCAGTATTGATGTCCCAACGCTGGGCATCCGTGGCAATGTTGACGGCTGCATACCGGAAGTCGCCTGGGAATTAACGAGCCCGAAGTCTTTCCGTGCCGGACTTACGTTGGAAGTGATGCCGGGCGACATCGGCCATTTCCCTCAATTGGAAAATCCAGAGTGGGTTTCGGAACGGCTTATCCGCTGGGTCAGGAAGCATTCTGACTAGAACAATCTGACTGCATTAATCTGACTAGAACAACACGGATTTTGCGGACTGGGAACAGAGCTTTTTTGGTCAAACGCGACTACTTACCTGTGCCTGATTCCGGATAAGCAGTCGTGCTTTATTTCAATCCATGAACTGCATATTGAAGCCAAGAAATACCTGCCATTCGGGCCAACCCGGCCCTTTATCTGCGATCGACCACTGCGGTTCGATAAAGACGTTATAGACCGTCTTGCCTTTTGGAATGACCTGCCCGAGACCTAAACCCAGTGGCACTGAGTAACCATCGGTTTCAAAATCATAAACCCAGATGCCTGTGGATCGCACATAACGGCCCTTGCCGAGTTGGTAAATCGCAAATGGCTGGAAGGCACTAATATTGACGTCGGCTCGATCGTCCTCGCCGGCAAAACTGGCTGCCCAGGTCAGCAGGTAGCCGTACTGGAATTTCTTTGACCGGGCATCGAATAGGATATTGGCGAAGCCGGCCGACCATTTTTCGCTGCCCAACGCATCTTTGGTAGCCGTAGGAACATTAACCTGCGGCCCGAAGCCGAAGCTGACGCCGGGGTTACCCGTATCGAACAGGTAAGCCGCAAACACGTTTAAATCACCAAGGCCAGTTTCCGTGCTGCCTGATGCCGCAGTGGGAAAGCTGTTGATTGGCACAGACGCACGCATCAACCAATCACCGCCCAGAGAAAACGGTTTCGCGTAACGAAGCCAGAACTGGTTCGCATTTTCACCCGACCCCGTCAGTTCGCCGATGTAGTAGTTGTGCAGATTGAAGGCCGTCATATTAGCCAAAGGATTATTTGCTTGAGCAGAGGCATCCGTCGCCTCTTCTGCCTGCGCTGCAGCAGGCAACAAAGTCATGAGCGACAAAATCAGCGTAAGACAATTAACTTTCTTCATGGTTGATAAGCTCTCTGTCAGTTGCCCCACAACGAATGCAAATATCCGTCACGGGCAACGCCATTCAGTGACTCGTTACGAGCAAGCAATTCCTTTGTCCAAAATATCA
>CBDTTT010000268.1:0-2911 GCA_965363345.1 uncultured Chromatiales bacterium | reverse complement strand
ATCATACGCACTGTCGGCCGATAGCAAATTCCCGCTGGATATGTTCGGCGGCAAATCCATGATCGTCGATTATCAGGGTCGCGTCATCGCCAAACATGAATCCGGTGGCACAGCATCGTATGCCGGCGCTATCATCAATATCGAGGCATTGCGCGAATACCGCGAGCGCTCGATGTGGGGAAACTGGATCAAGGACCTGCGCACAGAGCAATATCGGTTGATCTACGATCAGCCGCTCTATGAGAAAAACCGCTGCCTGACCGAACCGCCACTCAAGCATGCGGAGAATGATAAGGTCGTGCGCGAAGCTGCTGAGCGCGTATTTGAGCGGGGGATCTGGAAACGCCCGACGCGGTAAGCTTGGATAAAGCCGACTTTTCTTATCGCCTCACACCCGCTTGGCCAGGCCCCAGCGTTTCTCCAACCGGTTTCGCCTGGCAGCAATTGCGAGTAGGAACCACCCGATCACTTTCCGAACTCGGAAGTGAAAAAGCTTTGCGCCGATGGCAATGTGGGGTCTCCCCATGTGAGAGTAGGACATTGTCAGGCACTTATTTAGAAACCCCGTGAGCTAGCGCTTGCGGGGTTTTTTTATGGGTGAAACTATGGCCTTCGATCGGGTTCGCGTACCCTGCAAGTGCTTCCTAGCTAAACCCATGGCTTAGTTCAGGGCGCTGGATTACGGCTGCACGCGCTAGCGCTAATTACCGTCGGAATACTCGGGAAAAAATTCGTTCATGAAGCGCTCGGAATGCGCGATCAAGTTGGGGTGTCGGAGAAAAGCCTGTTTGAGTGGGTACTCCCACGGCATGCGGACTACACCTGCGGTAAATGCGGCCAGACACGAATCAATTACGTGCGGATTAGTGCCGAATGCATATGGGCCGTTATCAAGCCAATCAGATACAGCAACTACATCAGCGTTACCCAGCATCCAAATTGTCTCTGCCTTGTGCCGGCCAATCCCCTGGCCATGCAGATGTTTTTTGACCTGCATGCGCAGCAACGGTTTGGCAAGGTTCAGAAGTAGCTTTGGTACACCCATGTGTTCGTTGGCCAGCTTAGACCAACCGAGCCAACCCTGCGGGTCCAGTATCCTTGAATACACAATTATAAAGTAAAGATGTTCTTCCAAAAGTCGCTGTATCGATAGCGACTCGGCTCGCTGTTTTGGCGTCAGGTTGCCATCGATTGGATTTGTTAGCTGTTGTTCTAGGCGCTCTATGATCAGGCCGCTGTCAGAATAGCTTTCCCCATCAATCTTAATATAGGGGATTTTGTTTGTTCCTGTGCCCGAGCGCCGACCATCATGAACATGCGTTACCTGATATTCGAGCCCCGCCATACGCAGATAAGCTTCGAGCTTCATGCAAAACGGACTGGCGTTGGGCAAGTTCGGTAGCTTCGGGAAAACAAACAGTTCAATCTGCATAATGCTGGCAACTCTGGTTTCTAAATGCCGGGTATCTGACTGGTGTATTTGCCCCGTTCAATGTCGCTCTAAGCTACCAGCTTTGTAAACCGATTAATTGTTCGGCTTGTTCGCCGCGGTGGGTTAATGCATAGCGGCCGCGATAATAGGCGAGTGGTGCCACATCCCATGCGGTAAAGTTTTCGATTACGCCGGTAACGATCCAGTGGTCGCCGCCATCATGCACCGCTGACAGGGCGCATTCAAAGCGGCCGTTGCAATCATCGATAAGTGGCAATCCATTAGCACCTGGCGCCCAGCTAACAGCACCAAACTTGTCGGCACCCTGAGTCGCAAACTTCTCTGCGACATGCCATTGGTTGTGCGCCAGTATGTGCGCGCAAAAGTGCGTGGCATTCTGAAAAATACTCGCACTGCGAGCATTTTTAGCCAGACACCACAGCACCATCGGCGGGTCGAGAGACAGCGAGCAGAAACTGCTGACGGTTACTCCCACCGGCTGTTGCTGTTCATCTGCACATGTGATGATTGTAATGCCGCTGACGAAGCTTCCCAGCGCGGCACGCAAATCGGTACTTTGCGAATTCATTGGCTAACCTGTTTTAGAGTGTTGTGGTGTCTAGCGAGTCGGATATCGATAGAAGTTCTGTATCACTGGCGCCTATTTCCTTTGCAAGTCTGCTCATCAAACAAAGGTTTGATGAGAGTACGGGCAAGCCAGTGGCTTCTTTTAGGGGGTTAATTGCACCAAGCGTTGGCATGCCTGTGCCGGTATATACAATCGCGTCGACTCCGTCTAGGTCAATTTTGAGTGCCTGCGCCAACGCATCAGCACTGCGTAACGAATAGATTGTATGTACATTGGCACTTTCCAATGGAACTGACCGAATTGTCGAAACCGCAATACCTGCATCTTCCCAGAATGCACGCGCACGTTCGACTAGCCAATCCGGATAGGGCGATACAATCGCGATACGCCGGGCATTGAGGTGTTCAAGGTTGCTGCGGATGGCTTCGGCTGCAGTGACAATAGGTATTCCGAGCTCAGCAGAAAAACCATCAAGTAGCTCTTGTTCGCGTGTCTGTCCTAGTAGGTAAGATGAGCCGGTACAGGCTAGACCGAAGGCATCTATTTTCAAATCATCAAATTGGCCAACGAAGTCCAGAGTATTCTCGTAATACTCCACTAATCGCTGCTCAAGATCCGGAGCTGAACTCGTCAGTCGGGTGGTGACGATACTCATCCCCGCAGGACGCAGCGCAAACGCTTCCTGTTCAACGGTTGGGTTGGCTTGTGGCACACCTATACCCACCGTGCCTTTCGCGCCGTACTCCCTACTCGAAATCTTGTCAGTCATGACTCTCAGACTGCTTTGCGGCTATTGCTATTGTCCGCATCCAGAGAGCCATCCTGAGAATCAATAACTGGAACCTCTATGGTCTCAAGGAGGCCATCGACGATGGCATCGAATTTGTCCC
>CBDTTT010000267.1:0-2918 GCA_965363345.1 uncultured Chromatiales bacterium | reverse complement strand
AGTTTCGGTGTTTTGTATTCACCGTAATTACTCCAGTACATATTCGCACCATGCCAACCCTGAGTGGTGACTGCGATTCTGGTCTGGACGATAGCTCTGACCGTTGGCAAAGGTCAGTCTGAGGCCGATAGCTATGCGCCGGTTTAATCTGTTTATATTGGCTTTTTGGCAAAACCTAGACAAAAAAAGCCAAAAAAAAACAGCTTCAAAGAAGCTGCTTTTTTAGAAGCGTTTATACACTGAAACATATAAAGCTAACCTTCCGCTACTGAGTGGATGTTCTCCGCTCGGGTACACATATCCCTGTGCATAACCGTGTAGCTTTTTGTAAGACCGTGCTATCGAAACGTCGTGCTATCCCCAGGCCAAAATCTTGTGTTAACAATACCAATTGCTATGGTGCAGCGAATCATCCGTTTGTATGATTTTTGCTGCTATTTTCGCCAGTTTGAGCCCTGATTGCTTTTATGGCCTCCGAGATAAGGGCTTATTTTTCTATCCGTATCATCAGCCAATTCGCTTCGCAGTGCGCTGGACAGCATGCGCATCAATTCTGACTGAGTCGAAATGTTCGCTTTCTCGTAAACGCGGCGCAGATGCGTGCGGACGGTATTAATACTAATCGATAGTGAGTCTGCCGCAGCCTGCATGTTGTTATGTACAAACATAGCTTGAGCCACTTTCGCTTCGGCTTTGGTAAAGGAAAAGTATTTTTGCAGCTGTTCGACAGTTATTTTGATGTGCTCTGCCGTATTGTGAAAGAACAGCGTTACGAAGGGTTGTCCCTGAACGGTTTGTACGTGTCCTCTTTTGGTATGCATGGCGGCAAGCATAAGCTGCAGGGGCGGTTTACCTGAGGGGCGCTCTACAGAGAGGAAGTGAGTGCCTTCCTCATCATTTTCCAGTCGCGCAAGATTTTTATAATACTCATCTTCCTGATCTTTGTCTGCAAAGCGCAGCATGCCCTTTTCCAGACTTAAGCCGTCATTCATGTTAATAATTACTTGGGCTTTTGATGTCGCGTAGCCTATGTAACCGCCGGGAGCAAGAACAGTAAGCCCTCGTGGCGCCGAATCCATCAGGGCTGAGGAGATTGATGCGCCCCAGCGGACGTTGTAAATGTGCGACAGAACCTGATTGGCATTGCGGAGGTGTTTCGTAATAAATCGTATTTTGTCGGCATCTGCGAGAACCCACTCAGAGTTTTCCGGATGCTCCAAAGCCATAATAACGATGTCTTTCTTCCAGGATACGAGCGCAACTTTGATGTTGCTGGGAAAGAGGGGTGCTGTTTTTATCAGTTCCCGCAGTTCATCTTCCATACCCGTGTTAGTTAAATTAAAGAGGTCCGTCATGATGTCTTCGAAGAGGCATGTGCCTTCCGGCAGGTAATGCATCATCAATCTGTCGAACCACTCACACCATTCACGTGTCAGCAAATTCTTTGTGCCATATGTGAAAGCGTGTTGCGAGTCGAGGTCGCGGGCTTCCCAGGAGAGCAGTGCAGCTTTGCTACAGCCCAGTTCTTCTGCGCAGCGCGCGAGCCATTTTGTCATGTAGGTATCATCGTAGGCGACGTTAAGTAGGTCGCCTACTAAATCTGCGAGCGCAAATTCGGAGTTGTTATGGCTATTCATCGTCAGCTTATTTCTCTGTGGAAATTTCTTCTCGCCCCCGAGATGCGTGGGCAAGTTAAAGGCTTTGCGATCTTGGTGCAATTGCACCTAATAACAGATACAAACATACCTCACATAAATTGGTGACTGCAAACAGATCTACCATTTCTGGTTATTTTGGACCATATATGGTCATTTTTACCGATATGCTGCGCAGATCAGCGCATGGGTTATGTTGCGTCGCGCTACAAATGGGGGCTGGTTATGCTTGAGCGCATGCTGTCGAACAGCGTTCTTTCGCTAACAAACACGGCAAATAAAAAAGGCCACCTAAAAAGGTGACCTTTTGTATTTGGCGCGCCCGGAGCGATTCGAACGCCCGACCCTCGGTTTCGTAAACCGATGCTCTATCCAACTGAGCTACGGGCGCATATTTTATGCTTGTTGCAGCAGATGAACTGCTGCGGGTGGCGAAGTTTAGCCAAACCTGAGCCAGATTCCTATGCTAAATGGCAATTTCATGAACAAAAAATGCCTAAACATCGATTTATCGTCTGATACCGCGACGCTGCCAGTCATTTTTGTTGATCAGGCGTTGTCCTGTTCGACATTGATTTGCGTGAGTTCACCACTTTCGGCGGTATAGCTGATCTGGATCGGTTGGCAGCAGACCTGACAGTCTTCTATATAAGCCTGAGACTCCACAGAGAGATCGAGTTCAATGCTGATCGGCTCTCCGCAGTAGGGGCAATGAATGGTTTCATTTAGTAGCAGGTCGCTCAAAAGTTATCCTTGCGGCGGCGGATCTCAGCAAATACCTGTGTATCACTGGCATCCTCCATGCCGAGTGTTTTGCGAATACTCTTACTATCTGGTCGCAGGAACGGGTTAGTAAGTTTTTCGATTTTCAAACTGGTCGGCACGGTTGGCTTGCCTTCAGCACGCAGTACATCAACACGGTTGGCGCGACTCACGAGCTCCGGGTTGTCGGCCTCAATACTCAATGCAAACTTTGCATTGCTCTGTGTGTACTCATGGGCACAGTAGATCAGTGTGTGATCCGGGAAGGCCATGATCTTTTGCAGTGAGTTCCACATTTGCTTAGCCGTGCCCTCAAACAATCGGCCGCAGCCAAGTGAGAATAGGGTGTCGCCGACAAACGCGATGTTGTGAGTTAAGAACCGATAGACGATGTGACCGCTGGTATGGCCCGGTGCGTTTAGCACCTGTACCTCATGTGTACCAAAACGGAAGAGCTCGGTTTCATCGACAGTGATGTCTATGCCCGGAATTCTGTCGGCA
>CBDTTT010000266.1:0-2931 GCA_965363345.1 uncultured Chromatiales bacterium | reverse complement strand
GCTCGTTTTGGCTGCTATATTTGCAGTGTGGCTAAGGTTTCGTAGTAACAAGTTAAAAGATCAGGTTTTTTTATACATTTTGCAAATGATTAGGGAGAGAAAATTGTTAATTACAAATACTGAAGAGATTCCAGGCAAACGGATTACCGAGTGTCATGGCATTGTATCCGGCAGTACAGTTCGGGCCAAGCACGCTGGCCGGGACATTATGGCGGGCCTGAAGAATATAGTGGGTGGCGAGCTCAAGGGCTATACGGAGCTGCTGAATGAGGCGCGTGATGAAGCCCATCAGCGTATGCGTGAGCAGGCTAAAGAGCTTGGAGCCAATGCCATTGTGAATGTGCGCTTCTCTACATCATCCGTCGCTGCCGGAGCATCGGAAATCTATATCTACGGTACAGCCGTCACAGTCGGGTAATACATCATGCTTGATCTATATATTTTTTTGGGATTGATAGTAACCGGCTATGTGGTCGGCCAGTATCTGGAGCGACGTCACTATCGCTCAATCGAGCAGCGTGAGAAAGAGCTTATTGGCTTGGTGACGACATCCAGTAAGCGACCAGTGGGCGCAATTCCCGATCCATCCCGCGTAGAGTTTGTTGACGGTTCCTGTGTTATCTCTGTTGATTACTTCAAGCGCTTTACTGCCGGTTTACGGCAGTTCTTCGGCGGCAATGTGCGCAGCTATGAAACGCTGCTTGACAGGGCTCGCAGGGAAGCCGTTTTGCGGATGAAGGCAAAGTGCAAAGATGCAGACCAGGTACTTAACTTGCGAATCGAGACATCGTCGATTACGAAGGGTTCTAAAAACCAAGTTGGCGCGGTTGAAGTTCATGCTTACGCTACGGCTATCTATCTCTAAGCGTCTATGAAATACACCCCCGGCCTGCTCAAAAACAACAACAACGTCTCACATGAGAATCCGCTGAAAGAGTTTTTTGTGCTCATTTTAGGTGCGGGTGCACTATTTCTTGGTGTCGTACTTTTGCTGGGTCTATTCGTCGACTTTGCGGTGAGCTACATCGATCCGGAGCTGGAAGCATCGTTGTTCAGCAACTTTGCTTCAGAAGATGAAGCACCGCCGACTGAGCAGGAGCAAGAGCTTCAAGTGCTGCTTGACGGACTAGGGGAGTGCATTGATGTGGGGTACCCGGTTAGCCTAAGTGTCACCGAATCAGATCAAATGAATGCATTCGCCTTGCCCGGCGGACGTGTTGTCGTGTTCTCCGAAATGACCAAGAAGTTTAATTCAGAGAACGAGCTTGCCTTCGTGCTGGCTCATGAATTGGCTCATTTTAAAAACCGTGACCACCTGCGAGGGATGGGTCGCTCAATTGTAGTGCTGGCAATATCGGTGTTACTGACCGGGGCCAACTCAGATCTTTCGACGCTAGTAACGCCGGTTTTCGCTATGGACTCTGCTCAATATTCTCAAGAGCGCGAAAGCGAAGCAGACCGCATCGCATTAGAAGCACTAAATTGTCGCTATGGCCATGTAGCTGGTGCGACCGCATTCTTCGAGCTGATAGCAGAACCTGATGATGATTTTGACTGGAGTCTTACTCATTATTTTTCCAGTCATCCGGAGGCGGCATCGCGCATTGATGATCTGAATACCTTAGCTGATAGTAGGGGATATGCTACTGAATATCCCAAGCCATAGGTGAATTTGACGGCCATAATTTTCAGACAAAAAAACAGGCGGTTTTGCAATCAACTATAGGATTCTATAGCTAATGGCAAAACCGCCTGTCTCTGCTCAGAAAGTTAGAGCGGGATAGAATGCTTCCTACTTAAGAGCATTCGCAGCTTTATCAGCTGCTTCATTCGTCGCATCAACAGCATCGTCGCTAGCATCTGCAATGTCGTCAGCAGCTTCACTTGCAGCATCAGCCATATCATCGGCAGCTTCACTTGCAGCTTCAGCCATGTCATCGGCAGCTTCAGCCATGTCATCGGCAGCTTCGGCCATGTCATCGGCGGCTTTGCTTGCAGCATCAGCGGCTTCAGACATGGAATCAGCTGATTCATTGTTATCCTGTGCACATGCACCTAGTCCGAGTGATAGCACGCTGATGAGCAAAATAGATAGAAGGTTGTTCATGTTCGTTTCCCACATTATGTATAAGATAAGTAGTGTACGCCTTCCCACTAAATTTTGAGCATATGAAAACAATGGCAGGCAAGGTGTCCCCAACAATGTCGACATATGCCAACTGTAATGTGTAGCAGCGGAGCAGGCTGATGTGCTATCTATATGCATAGAATCGTTGGCCCAAGGGCTATCAAGGCAAAGGGCTTCGGTGTGTCGGTGAATGTTGCTGACAAGTTATTGAAGAACATCTTAAGTAATCGGAGTTTGGCTGAATGTCCAAGGCAACTGTCAGCAGTCCGCTAATAGCTTTACTAGTTATGTGTCTCGGCGGCTTTTTGGTTCTTGAAGGTCTGCAAATCACCAGCTTCGGTGAGCCGACCGAAAACACACCGTATTGGGTTGTTACTTTGGCCGGGGTCGTATTCTGTATTGCCGGTTTAGCGCTGCTGAGCGAAGCCGCAATCTGGCGGGATCTGTGTGCTGCCATGATTACTGCAGCAATGGGTGTATTGGGAGCCTGGGTTAGTTTGTACGGCGATGATGCGAATATGAGTGGTTCGTTTAGCTTTGGCGGAAACATCAGAGTCTTTAGCGCGATAGCAGACGTGTCAGTCGCACGAATTGCCTTTGGCATAGGGGCGCTAATGTGTTTTGGCTTATCACTGTATGCACTTCGTTGTTTTGCCGAAAAGCTGACTGCGGAGTAGCGTGATGCTGGTGCTCTTGGCGATGGCTATATTGCGTATAATGTATATTATGTTAAATAGGATGTGTATCTATATAGACGAAGTCTTAAAACAGGCTTGTATTGAGCTTTGACTGCCATTGCTGTC
>CBDTTT010000265.1:0-2951 GCA_965363345.1 uncultured Chromatiales bacterium | reverse complement strand
TGGCGCAAGCCTGCTGGATTGATTCGCGATCGTACACGTAGGCGGAAGAATGCTCCTGCGCCAAGCTGATTAATGCTTCACGTTTTCGCATCCACCAGGAAGGAGTGGCTTCTGGCACAGTTTTCTGCGCCGCCGAACCTTCCTGAAGTTCCTCCCAGGTTTCACCAAATACTTTGTCATTGCTCTCTGCCTGAACCAGCGTTGCATGAAAGCCCTTAACCAGTCGCAACGATTGCTCCTCGTCTACCACAAAGCTGAGATTCAGATCGCTGGCCGCCTGACTGAGGAGATGAATTTTGTTCTCTTCAAACAGCGCCAGAGTAGGACCAATTTCATGCAGCAATGCCCGAATTTTCTGGCCGACCAGACTGACAACAGCGACGTTGGTCACTACCCGTACCCGACACAAATGCTCCAGGCGCGACTGCAAACGCTCTAGCATCGCCTGATCCATAGAGTTGGCACCGGGGTCCAAGGTCACAGTTACATTGCTTTCAGAAGTAGAAACAAGGTCAATAGACAATCCTAAGTCACTGAAAACCTTAAATGCATCAGCTAGAAAGCCTACCTGCTGCCACATTCCAAGGGTTTCCATCGACACCAGCGTAATGCCAGTACGACGGGAGATTGCTTTCACCCGCGGTGAATCATCGCCTGAATCACGACTGATTAAAGTGCCATCGGCATCAGCACGACTCGTGCATTTAATTACCAGCGGAATATCGTAACGGCGCACTGGCGAGATACAACGAGGATGCAACACAGAGCCGCCGGTTGACGCGATCTCCTGAGCTTCTTCGTAGCGCAGAGTCTTTAATAAACGCGCGCCGGACACCATGCGTGGGTCGGCACTGAACATACCGGGTACATCGGTCCAGATCTCGAGGCGCAGCGCCTGCAGCTTGGCGGCAAAATAAGCCGCAGAGGTATCCGAACCGCCGCGGCCTAGCAATACGCCCTCACCGCGTGGGTTACTCGCAATAAAGCCCTGAGTAAGCACTATCTCGGCTCTACCCGTAAAATCCGCCTGCAACGCAACTTCCGGGTCATAAGAACATGTGGCCGACAAGAAACCTGCACGCTCTGCAAGATTCGGTGGTTCGACCGATGTCAGCACTTCACGTGCATCAACCCAGGCAACCGGTAGACCTTCAGACTGCAGATATGCCGCACCCAAACGGGTTGTCATCAGTTCGCCTAGCGACATAACTTTGACGTGCACGCGATGACTAACTTCGCGAACCAGGCGAATGCCTGCAACAAGCTGCTGCAACTCTTCCAGATACTCACCAATCAGCTCAGCTGCATTCACCCCCATATCTTCAGCGAGGTTCGTATAGCGAGCCTGTAGTTCAGCTAGTAGCTCTTCATGCTCGCCAGAGGTGGCAAGTTCAAGCAGAGTCTCAAGCTGATTAGAGGTGCCGCCTATCGCCGAGTGCACAACCACCGGGCGCAAGCCCTCTGCAATGCGCTGGCGCAGCAGATTTGCAATTATCTTCCAGTTATCAGCCGTCGCCACGCTAGTGCCGCCGAATTTCATCACCACCCAGGGTGATGGGTTGCCGGTTGCACTGCTCTGCTGATTGTCTGTTTCTGCGTTCATAAGCCCTTACAAGCCCTATCGTCTTTTAGTTACTTAAAAATATTTAACACGCTGCTAAATGCAGCCAAAAAAAAGCCCGCTAGCATGGCGGGCTTGTTTGTTCTGTCCGGAACGATTCAGCTCCGGCAAACACTTCCGCACACGCCAACAGCAACCGGTTTATTACCGGCGCCGAGGTGTTTGGACATGTGCTTAATGCTATACATGCGGGCAAGTAGACCGAATACTGAGGCACAGGTCAAGCGAAAGGCGCTAAAAACGGCGACTAGCTAGTTACCGCGCCTTTGGATGCCGAGCTGACCAACTTCGCATATTTCGTCAGAACACCTGTGATAGCACCCGAATCCGGGCATACCCATGCAGCCTTGCGACGCTCCAACTCTTCATCAGATACAGCCAGGTCGATCTCACGGGTCTCAGCATTAATGGTAATGCCATCGCCGTCTTCAACCAGCGCCAACGGCCCGCCGACTGCAGCCTCTGGCGTCACGTGACCAACAACAAAACCATGACTACCACCGGAGAAACGCCCATCAGTAATCAAAGCAACGTCATCACCAAGACCTTTACCCATAATCGCTGCGGTAGGACTGAGCATCTCGCGCATGCCGGGGCCGCCTTTCGGGCCTTCGTAACGAATAACCACAACATGACCCGCAACAATATCGCCGTCCAGAATCGACTGCAGAGCATCTTCCTCGGAGCCGAATACCTTGGCTGTGCCTTTAAAGCTCACGCCTTCTTTGCCGGTAATCTTGGCAACGGCACCCTCAGGAGCAAGGTTGCCGTAAAGAATGACCAGGTGCGAGTCTTCCTTAATGGGATTAGTGAAATCGCGGATGATGTCCTGACCTGCAGGATAGTCTTCTACATCAGCAAGATTCTCGGCCATGGTTTTACCGCTAACGGTAAGACAATCGCCATGCAACATGTCGTTGTCCAGCAGCCGCTTCATCAGCGGACGAATACCGCCAATTGCAATCAATTCTGACATCGAATAACGACCACTAGGCTTCAGGTCGGCAAGTAAAGGGGTTTTCGCACCGATGCGGGTGAAATCATCGAGTTCCAGCTCAACGCCAGCTTCCCGCGCCATAGCGAGCATATGCAGTACAGCGTTGGTAGAACCACCCAGCACAATCACAACGGTGATCGCGTTTTCAAATGCCTTGCGGGTCAGAATATCGGAAGGGCGAATGCCTTCACGAATCATATTCATTACCGCATGACCGGCTTCAACGCAGTCATCTTGTTTTTGTTCTGAAACCGCGTTCTGCGCGGAGCTATTGGGCAAACTCATACCCAATGCTTCAATCGCCGAAGCCATCGTGTTGGCTGTGTACATACC
>CBDTTT010000264.1:0-2953 GCA_965363345.1 uncultured Chromatiales bacterium | reverse complement strand
CGCAAGCAAATAGATAACGACATGCGAGAGCCCCGAAGGGCTATACCAAACAGATTCTATCCAGCGAGACAGACTAGGCCTCATCTTCCCGGAACTGCATCCGGTGGAGAGCCGCATAGGCACCATCAAGGGCAACCAACTCAGCATGACTGCCGCTCTCAAGAATACCGCCTTTCGACATCACGATAATGCGGTCAGCGCTCTCAATAGTAGATAGACGATGCGCGATAACAAACGTGGTGCGTGACTGCATCAATTCTTCTAACGCCGACTGAATGTGGCGCTCAGACTCGGTATCGAGTGCAGAGGTTGCCTCATCAAGAATAAGTATCGGCGAGTCTTTCAATAAAGCACGTGCAATCGACACGCGTTGTCTTTGACCGCCCGACAGCATTACACCCCTGTCGCCCACCATAGTATCGAGCCCATCAGGCAGATCCTTGGTGAACTCGTCTACATGAGCAGCACTGGCGGCCTTCTCGATAGCCTCAGGGCTTGCGTTCTCAACACCATAAGCAATATTTTCACCGATCGTTTGATTGAATAGTGTGACTTCCTGACTCACCACACTCACGAAGGAACGCAACGAATGCAGCGTGTAGTCCTCAGATGGAATTCCGTCAACGAGAATCTGACCTTTCGTCGGGTCATAGAAACGCGGTATCAAATTAACGAGTGTCGACTTACCACCACCCGACCGACCAACGATGGCAAGGTGCTGGCCTTTAGGTACTTTCAGATCAATATTAGTCAGTACCGAACCGTTCTCGTCGTTATAGCTGAAGCTAACATCACGAAACTCAACTTCACCACGAATATTTTCCGGAGCATGGGTACCTTTGTCCAACTCCGAATCCATATCAAGCATGCCAAACACGCTCTCACCACCAGCGATACTGCGCTGAATAGTCGCATTGATACCCGTCACACGCTTCAAAGGTGCCATCAACAAGACAATCGCGGCAATAAAACCGCCGACCTCAGATACACCAGGACTTATCACAGTAACCAAATAGATCACACCAGCAAGGCCAATTGCCGTAATGAATACCGTAAGAGCATTACCGATACCACTAACTGCAGCCAACCTCAGACCCAGCCTCAACTCTCTCTGGTTTACATCGTGAAATCGCTGGCTCTCATGTTTCTGCGTATTAAATATTTTAATAATGCGGTTTGCCTGCAGTGACTCCTGCAAGACACGGGTAAATTCTCCGACAGCCGCCTGAATCTTTTTGCTGTGACGGCGAAATACGCCACCTAAGATCTTAACGATAAATGCGATAAGCGGTGCTGTAATGAAGACAAAACCGGCCAGTTGATAGTTCAAATAGAACATATACGAAACTAAGCCGATGACCGTCAGAGTATCCCGCACCACGACAACAATCAGCCCGGTAGCAGCAGATGATAACTGCCCCAAATCGTAATTCATTTTTGACAGTAGCTTGGCTGCCGAATGTTGATCGTAATAACTGGTAGGAAGCACCATAAACTTGTCGAATAACTGCTGTCGCAAAGTACCAACGACTCTCGTGGATACCACTGCCAAGCCATACCCGGAGAGAAAACCTGCGATGCCTCTGCCAAAAAACAGTAGTAACACCCCTACCGGCAGCCAGTCTTTAATTACCTGCTGCCGTTCAGTAAGGTTATCGCCGTTCTCAATTACTTCGGTAAGCGTCTTAATTAGAAAGGCAAAGCCGGTATCCGATGCAGCGAAAAGCGCCATGCCCAGCAACGAGGCGAGAAAGATAGGCCAATGACTAAACGTAATTCTGAATAAACGGCTATAAATTTCTTTTGCCGTCATTTCAGGATATTCGTGTTTCACATCTTGTTCTTGCTTAGTAGCCAATGTCTAAATCCAGTTAATTAGTTCGACGAACTCGCTGGTACATATTGCAACTGCGTTAGTTCGCATCCGACTTAACCGTCGCGATACTCATCTCGATATAGCCGAGTTTACCGGCCACATCCATTGCTGTAACCACCGATTGATGGCTCGCGTTGGCATCAGCACTTACCGTAATCGCTGTAGCAGAAAAGTCGGCAGCCAACTTGTTGAGCGCTGCTTCCAGCGTCTCTGCACGACTGTCTATTAAAGCCTGGCCATTGAGTAGATATGTGCCCTGCGCCGTTACAGAAATAAACATCTGATCATCAGTGGTTTGTGCCGCAACCGCGTTGCCGGCCTCAGGCAAACGAATGCCGATTTTCGACTCACGCACAAAGCTGGTGCTAACCATGAAGAACACCAGCAGCAGCAACACCACATCGATTAAAGATGTGAGGTTTAACTCAGGCTCATCCTGGCTTGGGCTGCTGAGATTCACTATTCCTCTCCGGTAACCGCGCTCATCGAGCCCTGCCCGCCAAGCGTGTCGACGTACTGCTTACGCAACAATGCTTCGACCAGCGTTAACGCCTCACGCTCCATCTGCACAACCAGCGCATCAATACGCCCGCGCAGGTAGCGATAACCAATCAAAGAAGGAATGGCGACACATAAACCGGCCGCCGTTGTAATCAGAGCTTCAGAAATGCCGCCTGCAAGCACGCTGGGGTCACCTACACCGTGAGTGGTAATTGCGGCAAAGACGTTCACCATGCCGATCACTGTGCCCAACAGTCCGAGCAAAGGTGTAATCGCAGCGATGGTGCCCAGGGGATTCAGATACCGGTTGAGTTCATGCACGACATGACGCCCGGTGTCTTCGATACTCTCTTTCATCACTTCGCGGTTGCGGTGACGATTGTTCAGCCCGGCTGCCAAAATCTGCCCCAGCGGTGAACTGTCGTGCAGAGTCTCTATCTGCGAGCGACTCAGACTATCGTCTTTGACGAGCGTCCAAACGTCTTTAGATAAATTTTTCGGCAGTACGCGATTATCCTGCAACGTCCAGAGACGTTCAATAATAATAGCTACTGCGAGTATGGAACATATGATGAC
>CBDTTT010000263.1:0-2972 GCA_965363345.1 uncultured Chromatiales bacterium | reverse complement strand
CGGGCATTGAATGCTTCAAATCCAGCCGACGGCATAAAAATCTCGCCGCGCACTTCCAGAACATCGGGAAAGCCTTCGCCCAATAAACACAGAGGCACAGATGCAATTGTCTTTACGTTGTGAGTTACGTCTTCACCGCTCTGACCATCACCACGCGTCGCCGCACGAACCAGCTTACCCGACTCGTAGCGAATGCTAATTGCGGTGCCATCAAGCTTCGGCTCAACGGAGTACTGGATGGCATCAGTGCTTTCAAGGCGAGCCTGAATCCGCCGCTCGAAATCTTCAACCTGCTCATCACTAAATGCGTTATCTAACGAAAGCATGCGCTGCTGATGCACCACTTCGGCAAAACCGGAAGCAGGCTTCACACCAACACGTTGGCTCGGAGAGTCGGGTGTTACAAGCTGAGGGTGTTCTGATTCAATATCGAGCAACTGCTGCAACAGCTGGTCAAACTCGACATCCGGCAGCTCCGGATCATCCAGTACATAGTATTGATACTGATGATGCTCAATGTCTTTTTTGAGCTTTGAGTAGCTCGCCAGCAGGTTATCTGGCAACTTAGAAGACACCGTCATCAACCAGCTGAGGCCGCCAGACGCAGACGCTCAAACTCGATAACTTCTTCACGCAGATAACGTTCACGCTGGACACTTAAACGATTACCCGATTCATCCAGTAGCAACCCATCCATTTTTCCTACTAGCTGGCGTGCGACCATCAACATGTCATCAAATACAGCCACACCATCTAACGGTAGAGGCAAAATCATAAAGAGACTAACACCCGGATAATTTGAATTTTTCAGGTTACTTAGATCAAAAGAGCCGGGCTCGACGAGGTTTGCCACAGAGAATGTGCCAATATCGACTCCCGCGTCATTGCAGCGATGAAACACGCCCAAGTCGCCATGCACTAATCCGGTATCACGCAATGCAAGAATCAATCGCTCGGCAGAAAAATGATCGTCGTGCTCAGGAACCAGCCGAATCGCAATAACCCGCTTTGCCGGCGTTGATGCAGCAGGAGCCTCTGCTACCTGACCAGATTGATGCAGGCGGCCGAACTGTTGTTGCTTTGGTTTGTCGGTAGCTAGTGCTTCTATATCATTAGAAGCTGAGTCGGATTCGGAATCTAATACTGGCTCTTTGCGCTCATCAGGCGTAACAGAAGATTTTCCAAGCCTCGAAAGAATTGACGAAAACATTCCACGACTATAGAGAAACACGCCTATCAGAATAACCAGGCCGATGCATAGCAATGTCAAACGCAGGGACATCTTCAACAACCCTATATAGCAGCGAGCTTTACGGCCTCATCAACATCGACGGATACCAGTCGTGATACACCCGGCTCATGCATGGTTACACCCATCAACTGACCCGCCATCTCCATGGTGATCTTGTTATGTGTAATAAACATGAACTGCACATGCTCAGACATCTCGCGAACGATATCGCAGAAGCGAGCAACATTAGCATCATCAAGAGGTGCATCGACCTCATCGAGCAGACAGAATGGCGCAGGATTCAACTCGAAAATCGCAAATACGAGTGACACTGCAGTCAAAGCCTTTTCACCACCTGAGAGCAAATGAATGCTGCTGTTTCGTTTCCCGGGAGGCTGAGCCATAACCGAGACACCTGCAGTGAGAACATCATCTCCCTCAAGCGTCAGATACGCATGACCACCGCCAAACAAACGCGGGAAGATACGCTTAATTCCGGCATTTACGTTATCAAATATTTCCTGGAACCGGGTGCGTGTCTCACGATCGATTTTCTGAATTGCGTTTTCAAGCGTGTCCAACGCCGAATTCAAATCCTCAAACTGAGCATCGAGATAAACCTTACGTTCAGATTGCTCTTCGTACTCTTCAATCGCTAGCAGGTTAACGTTACCCAAGCGTTCGATACTACGGCCGATTTTCTCGACTTTCTCATTCCACTCTTCAGCGTTAGCGCCCTCAGCAAGAGCTTCCAGCACATCTTCAAGCACCATTTTTAAATCAGCGAACTGATCGGCAATACCTTCGCGGCGAACCTCAATCTCACGCACCAACATACGACGTGAATCAACCTGCTCGCGCGCCTCATTGACGCTCTTGTCACATCTGGAACGCTGACTATCCAGTTCGTTCAACAATGAATTGGCGGAATCAAGACGCTGGTGACGAACTTTGAGCTCTTGGTCCACTTCGATCTTACGCTGCAACTCACCTTGTAACTTGCTTTGTAATTCCTGCAACGGCTCTGCGTTCTCAACGATACTAACGCTTAAGCTTTCGATACGATCATTAAACTGACGCTGAGCAATCATCGCGCGTTCAAGCGTAGTATTCGCCGATTCGCGACTGGAACGACGTGTTTCCATTTCGATAGTGAGCTCCTGCAAACGCTGGCGCTCCTGCTCGGCCGCACCACGTGCACCCTCAACAGCTGTATTAAGTGAATCTTCCTGCATACGTAATGCAGAGCGGCGATTCTCATGCTCACCACCAAGCTCGGAAGCCTGACTCAAGCGAGACTGAGACTCGCGAATGTGTGTGCCCACAGACTCAAACTGACGCTTAACACCCTGCGTCTCTTCCATCAAAGCTGACTGACGATTGCGGGTCTTCTCTACGTCCTGACGGAAAGCAGATAAAGCGGCACCTGCCTGAGCATGTGCCTGCAGCGCATTACTGTGATTGGATTGCAATTCACCGCGCAGAGCTTCCTGCTGCTCTAACTGCACGTGAGTATCAATGCGACGCTGCTCATTACGCGCAACGGTTTCTTCCCGGCTACCAATTTCAGTTTGCAGACCACGAATTTCCTGCTCACGGGTAATAACACCGCCGGTCTCACCTTCAGCACGACTAATACGAACCCAGTTGCGACTCACCCAAATGCCATCGGGCGTGATCACCGACTGGCCATCAGCCAGACTGTGACGGATGCGCAGTGCTTCACCAACTGAATCAGCCA
>CBDTTT010000262.1:0-2989 GCA_965363345.1 uncultured Chromatiales bacterium | reverse complement strand
TCAGGTTGCAGAGAGTGTTGAGAATTATGGCCAGTTCCTTCCTTATAGAACCACCGTTATTTTTGGTGGTGTGAAAGCCGGCAAACAAATCGAGAGGCTCCGCAGGGGCGTTGAGATTATCGTCGCCACACCCGGACGTCTGCTGGATCTCATTAATCAGGGGCACGTCGATCTGTCGACGGTTGAAATCCTCGTGCTTGATGAAGCCGATCGTATGCTCGATATGGGCTTTATCCGGGATATCCGGAAGATCATTAAAGAGTTGCCGAAGAAACGTCAGACCTTACTGTTTTCAGCGACCTTCTCGAAAGAGATTAAGTCGCTGGCAAACGATTTTCTTCGTGAGCCTGATGAGATTCAGGTATCACCGCAGAACACAGCAGCAGAGCGTGTAAGTCAGTTGGTAATGCCCGTCGATAAGAAGCGCAAGCGTGAACTCTTGTCGCATCGGATCGGCCTTGAAAACTGGAGTCAGGTGCTGGTGTTTACCCGCACTAAGCATGGCGCCAATAAGCTGGCCGAGCAGTTGGGTAAGGATGGAATCCAGTCTGAAGCTATTCATGGCAATAAATCTCAGGGTGCACGCACCAAAGCACTGAGCAACTTCAAGACGGGTAAAACCCGTGTGCTGGTAGCCACAGATATTGCGGCCCGTGGTATCGATATTGATCGGTTGCCGTACGTCGTTAACTTTGAACTGCCCAACGTGCCCGAAGATTACGTGCACCGTATTGGCCGTACCGCACGTGCCGGTGAAGATGGCCATGCCGTTTCACTCGTGTGTGTTGATGAGCTCAAGTTGCTGCGTGATATTGAAAAGCTTTTGGGTAATGATATCCCTAAAGAAATCGTACCCGGTTACGAAGTTGATCCGAGCATTAAGGCTGAGCCTATTAAAAATGGCCGCAGCGGTGGCGGTGGTGGCGGTAACTCGCGTGGCAACTCACGTCGCAGACCTGGTAGCTCCGGACCGAAAAGTGCCGGTGGGCGCTCCAGTCCTTATAAAGGAAAATCGTCAGGGCAGAAGAGCAGTGGCGGTGGTTACCGCGGCCGATAAGTCTGCGATAGCAGGCATTGATCAATTTGAGTTTAATTTATGAGTGATACCGTTAATCCATCATTTCAATCGACCCGTTTTACCTGCCCTAGCTGTGAAGAGCTGGGTGATCAGGTGTGGTTAAACGTCTACGCCGAGCAGGTGAATAACCCCGCGGGCATTCCATTGCGTATCGCCGGTGATGGTTTGGAGATGTTGAAAAATAACCCTCAGTTTCCTGCGGACGTTCGTGATCAGAAAGTGGCTTATTGGAACAAGGTAAACAGTGGCGAAGTGTTTTTGGATCGCTGGGCACCTGTAAACACAGACTTGTTTGTTGCCGGCATGGAACTGAGCGTTTGTCGCAGTTGCATGGTGCCTGCTGTATGGCTCGGCGGTAAACTGGTTCATCCACAAGCTGGCAGCTAAAGCTTCACGCGCAGCTAGCTAAAGCTTCGATTGTGGTTGCGAGTCAATTGAACTACATTAATCGCATGATGCTTTTGCCTATAGTAAGACTTGTTTCAGTGTCGGTTGCAGTCGTTTCTCTGATGGGGTGCATTACGACTCCAGAGATGAAAAACCGTTGGAGCTTTGTGTGCTCAGATGACTATACGTTTGATGTCGTCTATGCCCGTAATAAGAAGTCGCTGAAGTTTGCCGATACAGATCGTGATTTCAAACTGAAGCTGCAGGACATCGATGAAAGTTCTGATTCGAAAGCGTCGCCGGTAGTTCGCTACGCAGACGATTGGGTTGTGTTTGAGCCTGCAGGGGTTATGGCTCAGGTGTTCATCGACGGTGAACTCAAGCACGTCCAGTGCCAGGGCAGCGCTTACTAGTTTCGGGTTTTTCCTTTAAAACACCTCCTCTGAGCATCAGCACCTGCTGCGGTGCGTTGCGACTCCTGTATTTTCGCCTATACTGACGTATCGATGGGGTTTCAGGGATCGTCATTTATGACTGATGTAGGCCAAACCGTTAAGCGGGTAGCTTCTCTTGCAGCAGCGTGGTTGCTACTCATTCTTCCCGCGTCATTGCCGGCGGCCACTGACCTACCCTCCATATCACCTGAAACGTCTGCACCAGTGGCCATAGTTTTAGAGGACGGGGTTGATACCGAAGAGCCCGCAGCCGCAAAACCTACTCCAAAAGACCCTGTCACCGAGCCGCCAGCCGATGAGTCTCATATGCTTGAGGCTATCGCCAACATCGATAGCTCGGAGGATGCGCCGGAAGAGTTAACCCATATTGAACAGACCGAGCTATTCGAACAGCGACTCAATGATTTTGAGGTGACTGAAGCTGACGCAGTAGTGTTATTCAACAGCCTACGCAATGCGACCCGTTTGCGACTGTGGCAGTTCGATATGGCCTTAGGAAATGCCACGAGTACTTCTGATCCGGCTATTATCGACCCGGCTGAGATCGAGCGCCAGCATCCGGGGTTTCCGAAAGCAATGTATCAGTTGCCTCCGGATGTGAAAACAATTCGGGAGCTGTACAGCAATGTGCAGGATTTATTCTGGGCGCGTAATAGAGTCCTCGATTTTTTGCCATCGGAAGTGCGAGAGCAGGCGACCGGTACGGCTTTGTATGGTGTTCAGGAATTAGGCTCTGAGCTTGACCTGATCGTTCTAGAAGCGCGGCATCAGGTGCTGCGATTCCCGCAGGCCGCGGCACAGATTAAACGGATGGCGATACAGGCACCTGTGCCGCTCATATGGATTTTCGTCGAGTTCTGGCTGGCCATATTTGTATTTCGTTGGTGGCGACGTTGGATGCCGCGAATGTTGCAACGAATGCGGAGCAGTTTTCTTGCTATTCGCCCGCGCACGGAGGAAATCCTCACTCGTTTACGTGGTCTTTGGTATATCGATCAAATGCGTACGCCACTCGAGTGGCTGCTGTTCTGGTGGTTTATCTTCGGCTTGCTTGAATTTGATGGTCTAG
>CBDTTT010000261.1:0-3021 GCA_965363345.1 uncultured Chromatiales bacterium | reverse complement strand
AATGCCCATCTTCATCAACTGGAACAAACCATCAAAAATATTTCGTGATGCTTTAAACACGGAGATCGCAGCATCCTTCATCGCTGCTGCATCAGCGCCGCCAAGCTGGCCCTGCTGCAACTTAGGATCCAGGCCAAAGTTGGTATCCACAACACCCTCACGAGCTGCTGCAGCCATGCCGTTGGCAAGACCTGCAAAATCATGGAAACCGAAAGAACAGGTCGCTCGATGCATCGGACGTTTAATCAGGCGCAAAGTGATTTGCGATTTAATACCCAGCACACCAGCATCACCACAGAACAGACCCGTGAAATCAGGACCCCAGTAGCGGAAGAAGGGTGTGGTGTTTTCAGTCGCAAGCGCACCGGTGCGAACCGTTTCGCCATTCGCAATCACGATTTCCATAGCCAGAATAGAATCAGAACAACTACCAAAGGTACCTGAGCCCAGACTGACAGCATTCTGTGTGGCGGAACCACCAACGGTTGCCATAAGGCCGGAAAATGGTCCCCAGAAAGGCGTGCGCAAACCTTTTGCAGACAAAGCCTCATCCAGTTTAGCCCAGGTCACGCCCGGCTGAACTGTAACGAACATATCTTCTTCGTTGATCTCAACAATGTTGTTTAAACGGGAAGCGTCGATGAGAACAGTGTCAGCACGATCACATGCGTAACCTTCTGTGTAAGAAGCACCACCGCCACGAGTCACCATCGCGACATCTGCTTCAGCAGCTATTCGAACCACAGCCTGCAGGTCGGCAACTGTACCGGGCTGCGCAATCGCAATCGGCATTTGACGGGAGTTGTAAACGTCCATCGAATAGAACTCACGATCAGCATCGCTACTTAGGACGTATTCACTGCCAATCGCAGACGCGAGTTTATCAATCACCTGTTGTGATCCAGTTTCGTTTCCTGACATGCTTCCCTCTCAATATCGGCCATCGGGCCGCCTACTTAAATCGCAATCTCTTATCTAGTAATTCCGTCTAGTAATGCCGTCGACTATGGCTTACCTACAGACGAACCCACAATTGTCTTGCCGCCGGGCAAACTAAAGTCGCGCCAAACTGCAATCTTGCCGTCACGGATTCTAAAAATACCGATGATATCGAAGTGCATGCTGCGATCTTCCGTTTCCGCAACAAAGTGATCGACACGCTCATTCATCACCATATCGCCAATGGCATACGAACGAACCATTTCCCAATCAACGTCGACCAACCCCTTCAAAAAGCCATCAAGCGCGTTAACAAACGCCTCTTTACCGACAATATCGGGTTGACCTTCAAACATCTGATACACCACGTCATCCGTTAGATATTCGGTGAGCATAGCGGCATCTTTCTTCGACCAATCCGCACAAAACCGGTCTACCAGTTCCACATTCGCTTTTTCCTGATCTGTTTCCACGCTGTTACACCTCTATTGATGGTTAAATGGTGCTGTCTTTAGGCTGTTAGTTTAACCGAATATCGCTGCATTGCCCGCAATCTCAACACCGTCTAACAGCACGTAGGCAGAATGACCGCGCGGCGGTATGATGCCGTCTTGCAGATGAACAACCCGCTCAGGAATAAATTTATGCCTATCGTCAGAGAAACAATTCCCGTCGGCCCGCTACAGTGCAACTGCACGATTCTGGGCAATACCGACACCGGACGCGGCTATGTCTTTGATCCCGGTGGAAATCCCGACGAGATCATGGCTATCGTAGACAGCTTTGGGCTGAAAATAGAGGCTTTGGTTCACACCCATGCCCATCTCGATCACTTTTTGGCTGCCGGTGAGATTCGCCGCCGGACAGGTGCGAAAGTCTGCCTGCATCCGGACGATAAATTTCTCTGGGACGCACTAGAACAGCAATGTTTGCGCTTCGGCGTACCCTACACCCCGGTGCCCGACCCGGATCATTGGCTGAGTCATGAAGAACCTCTGCCCTGCGCTGACGGTCTGTGCATTCACACCCCCGGACATACACCCGGCTCGATGAGCTTTTACTTCGAGCAGGACAAGCTACTAATTGCAGGGGATACGTTATTTCTAGGTTCAGTAGGACGTACCGATTTACCCGGTGGCAATACGCAGCAGCTTCAGGACTCGATCAAGGAGCGCATCTACACGCTGAATGAGGAATCGCTAGTCATCACAGGGCACGGGCCTGCGACAACCATCGGTGATGAAATGCGTAACAACGCGTTTGTGCGAGCGCTATAGAAGAGCTACAACTTAAGACGCTTAAATAGCGCCTCAGGCACAGCACCAATAATCACCATGATCAATCGCCAGAATGCGGGCAGATAAACAACGTTCTTGCCTTTATCAATTGCGTTAACGATACCGTCTGCAATTTGTTGCGGCTCCGCCCACAGCGGGCCACTGCCATTCAAATGGGCTGTCATAGGTGTATTCACAAAACCTGGCTTAATGGTCACGACGTTCACACCGGCATGGAATAGCCGATTGCGCAGTCCCTGCAAAAAGACATTGATGCCGCCCTTAGCAGTGCCATACACATAATTGCTTTGCTGACCCCGGTCACCAGCAACTGAAGAAATCACAGCAATCGTGCCCTGGCCTTGCTGCTCCATAAAGTTACTGATACCGGTTAGCATCGACACGACACTCAAAAAGTTATCTTCAAGCACCTGTAATGTTGATGAGTAGCTCTGCTCTGCAGCCTGCTGATCAGGACAAGTGCCATGAGCAATCAACACAATATCGAGGCCATCCAGTCCGTCAGTTGCCGCCTGCAACATGTCCTCATGACGATCTGTATCACAGGCATCAAGAACCATTGAGCCAACCCAAGTTGCGCCACGCACCTGCAGATCGGCAGAAATGGCTTCTAACTTCTCGGCATTGCGTGCGACCAGATACAAGCGGTCGCCACGACCTGCATAGAGTCGGGCCGTTGCCTCTGCAATGGCGGATGTTGCGCCAATCACTAACACTTTCATTACGGCTCATCTCCGGAATGCGCGCCTTCCGAAGTCTGCCTGCCGGTAACGCGACGCCAGAA
>CBDTTT010000260.1:0-3035 GCA_965363345.1 uncultured Chromatiales bacterium | reverse complement strand
ACCGGCAGCTTCATGAAAATTATTTCATTGGCACCGGAGGTGCTTTGAGTAATTCAAAGCGCTAATCGGGAATTAGAGATATGAATAAGATAAAAAAAGGCGATGAAGTCATCGTAACTGCAGGCAAAGACAAAGGCCGCAGAGGTACTGTGCTTCGCGTGATCGATGAAGATCGAATTTTGGTTGAAAACGTAAATGTTGCCAAGAAACACACAAAAGGCAATCCGAACGCTGGCATCCAGGGTGGAATCGTTGAGCAGGATATGCCGATTCATCGTTCAAACGTGATGTTGTTTAATCCGATTGCCAATAAAGGTGATCGTGTAGTAATCAAGACGCTGGAAGACGGCAAAAAAGTCCGCGTTTTTAAATCAAACGGCGAGACGGTTGACGTCTAAGACGTGGCAGGCTGAGACAGGAATTATGGCTAGGTTACAGGATCTATATCGCGACACGATTGCAGCACAACTTAAAGAAGAGTTGGGCTTGAGCAATGTTTCAGAAGTGCCGCGTATTACAAAAATCACCTTGAATATGGGTGTGGGCGAAGCTGTTGCAGACAAAAAACTTGTCGACAAGGCAATGGCAGACATGGAGCTTATCGCTGGGCAGAAAGCAAACAAGACACTGGCGCGTAAGTCAGTAGCTGCTTTCAAAATCCGCGATGGTCAGGCGATTGGTTGTAAGGTGACTCTGCGTCGTGAACGCATGTACGAGTTTCTTGATCGTCTTATTAATGTCGCTGTCCCACGTATTCGTGACTTTCGTGGTTTGAACGGCAAATCTTTTGATGGCCGTGGCAACTACAGCATGGGTATTCAAGAGCAGATAATGTTCGCAGAAGTTGATTACGACAATATCGATTCGATTCGTGGCATGGATATTAATATCACCACGACTGCGAAGACAGATGAGCAAGGCAGAGCGTTGTTAAATGCCTTTAACTTTCCGTTCAAGAAATAGGCGATCGGGTAAATGGCTAAGAAATCAATGTTGGCGCGTGACGTCAAACGGGAAAAGCTGGTAAAGCGCTACGCTGCGAAGCGTGCTGAGTTGAAGAAGATCATCTCATGTCACACCAGTACCGATGACGAACGTCGTGAAGCGGTCGCTAAGCTCGCAAAACAACCGCGTGATGCAAGTCCTAGTCGTATGACTAGTCGTTGCGCAATAACCGGTCGCCCACACGGCTACTATCGTAAATTTGGCCTGGGCCGCAACAAGTTGCGTGAACAGACCATGCAGGGAAATGTCCCTGGTTTAGGCAAGGCAAGTTGGTAGTCAGTTAATTCTGATACTTACTGAGGATTACTCAATATGAGCATGACAGATCCCATAGCAGACATGCTGACTCGGATTCGCAACGGCCAAAGAGTTGCTTTGCAGTCCGTACGCATGCCGTCTTCCAAATTGAAGGAAGGCATTGCTGGCGTATTGAAAGACGAGGGTTACATCAACGATTTTGCCGTGGCTGAAACAGCCCCGGGCAAGAAAGAATTGACCGTCGATCTTAGGTACTTTGAAGGCAAACCGGTTATTGACGAGATTCACAAAGTCAGTCGCCCAGGTCTGCGTATCTACAAAGGTAAAGAAGAGCTGCCAAAAGTTATGGGCGGTCTCGGAATTGCGATTGTATCTACCTCTAGAGGTTTGATGACTGACCGTGCGGCACGTAAGGCCGGTCAGGGTGGGGAGGTAATCTGCGTCGTCGCTTAGGCGACCGTGGAGAAATAGTGATGATTGCTTTATCTCGAGTAGCTAAACAGCCGGTTGAATTACCCAAAGGCGTAGAACTAAAAGAAGCCAAGGGTGTTTTGACCGTTAAAGGTCCTAAGGGCGAGTTGTCTTTGGAGATCCGTGAAGAAATTGGCGTTTCTTTTGAAGAGGGCAACGCCAGCGTATCTGCAAAGGTTGATTCCCGTTTCGCTTATGCGATGGCTGGAACTACCCGCTCTTTGATTAACAACATGGTGACAGGCGTAACGACTGGATATGAGCGTAAGCTCACTTTGGTTGGTGTTGGTTATCGTGCGAAGTCTCAGGGTAAAAGTCTAAATCTGACTCTTGGTTTCTCGCACCCTGTTGATTATGCAGTGCCTGAAGGTATTAAGATTGAAACACCAAGCCAGACCGAAATTATAGTTACGGGTATCGACAAGCAGAAAGTCGGCCAGGTGGCAGCTGAAATTCGCCGCTTCCGTCCGCCAGAACCTTATAAAGGTAAGGGCGTTCGCTATGCTGATGAGCTTGTTCGGATTAAGGAAGCCAAGAAGAAATAGCCACCTATAGTGGTCATTTTGGAAAAGTTATGAATAAGAAACAAACCAGAATTCGTCGTTCTCGCCGTACCCGCGCAAAAATTCGCGAGCTATGTGTGCCACGTCTAACTGTCCATCGCACTCCGCGTCATATTTATGCGCAGGTTATTGCGGCTGACGGCAACTCTGTTGTTGTTGCAGCTTCAACAGTGCAGGCCGACGTGAGTAAATCGCTGAAAGGCACGGGCAACGTTGATGCAGCAATTGCTGTAGGTAAGGCGATCGCCGATAAGGCCAAAGCTGCCGGTATCGATAAGGTTGCATTTGATCGCTCAGGGTTCCGTTATCACGGACGTATTAAAGCTTTAGCTGACGCTGCTCGCGAGCAGGGTTTGACTTTCTAATAGGCGCTAACCGATGGCAAAGAACGAATATCAGCAGAGCGGCGATGATTTCATCGAAAAGCTTGTAACCATTAACAGGGTAGCCAAGGTGGTCAAAGGTGGCCGTCAATTTGGTTTCACTGCGCTTACTGTAGTTGGCGACGGCAATGGCCGGGTCGGCTTCGGTTATGGCAAGGCTCGCGAAGTACCTCTGGCAATCCAGAAGGCTATGCAGGCTGCTCGTAACAACATGAATACCGTTGCTCTAAAAGACGACACATTGCATTACTCAATGGTCGGTAATCATGGTGCAACTAAGGTCTACATGCAGCCAGCATCAGAAGGTACTGGCGTAATTGCTGGTGGTGCGATGCGCGCCGTGTTTGAAGCAGTT
>CBDTTT010000259.1:0-3039 GCA_965363345.1 uncultured Chromatiales bacterium | reverse complement strand
CTAGCATGGTATCAATAGTGATACTGCTACGATGCATTGATAATGTTGTCGGAAGCGCCGGATTTGGCTGGTTTGATAGCCAACTGGCCTGTTTTTTACATCCAACTAAAGATTAGGACGTTGTTATGAACCCATTTAGGGCATTTCGTGTACATGCAGATAAGTCCGGAGTAAGTGCCGGTGTAGAAGAGTTGACCCTGGCAGACCTGACGCCTGGCGACGTTATCGTTAAAGGCGAGTGGTCGAGCATTAACTACAAAGACGCTTTGGCGGCCACCGGTGCTGGCCGCATCTTGCGTAAGTCGCCCTTGGTGGGCGGTGTTGATATCGCGGGCACGGTTGTCAGCTCTGAAGATGCCCGGGTTCAGGTGGGTCAGCGGGTGCTGATGAATGGTGGCGGCTTGAGCGAAGTGCGTGATGGGGGCTTTGCTGAAATAGCGAGCTTGCCGGGCGAAGGTGCTATTCCGATACCCGATGAGCTTAGTTCGCGTGATGCAATGTTGATCGGCACCGCAGGGTTTACTGCGGCGTATGCGATTCATCGTATGCAGCTGAACGGTCAGCTGCCTGCAAATGGCCCGATTGCAGTGACTGGTGCGACCGGCGGGGTTGGCAGCGTTGCTATCGATATGCTGTCGAAACTCGGTTACTCGGTAACGGCAATTAGCAGCAAGCCTGAGCAGGCAGATTACCTGAAGGCGCTCGGCGCGACTGAAGTGCTGGCGCTTAATGAAATCGATTTTGGTAAGCGCCCGTTAGAAAAAGGTATCTGGGCAGGCGCGATTGATAATCTTGGTGGCGAAACGTTGGCGGGCCTTATTAGCAATGCTATGCCGGACGCAAATATAGCCGCTATCGGGTTGGCGCAGGGCATCGAAGTAAACACCACAGTAATGCCGTTTATTTTGCGTGGCGTAAATCTACTGGGTATTAATTCGGTAGATGTCCCGCGCGCTACCCGCATTAAGATTTGGCAGCGTATCGCAACAGACCTTAGGCCTCAGCATCTCGATACCATGGAAAGCAACGAGGTTACGCTGGACACGCTGGGCGCCGCATTTCAGCCCTATGTCGATGGCAAGATTAGGGGCCGAACCCTAGTTAAGCTTAGTAGTGAAGCTTAACTAAGTGCGTGATCTATTGGTAAGCGGCCTGAAGGAGTTAAATCTGCCGGAAGACATCGCGGAGCCCTTGCTCGCTTATCTTGCACTGCTCCAGAAGTGGAACAAGGCGTATAACCTTACGGCGGTTCGCGATCCAGAGGATATGGTTGTGCGGCACCTGCTTGATTCGTTAACGGCCGTGCCATTCGTTAAAGGCGCTCAGACGCTGGATGTGGGGACCGGTGCAGGTTTGCCTGGTATCCCGTTGGCTATAGCGATGCCAGACCGCTATTTCACGTTGCTCGATACGAATGGCAAGAAGACCCGTTTTCTCGAGTACGCTGTAAGGCAGCTCGGGCTGCAAAATATCGATGTCCAGAAAACCCGTATCGAGGAATATGCCGCTGGCAAATCCTTCGATACCGTGGTTTCTCGTGCATTTAGTTCTTTGAGCGATTTCGTGAATGCCTGCGAGCCTTATCTGAACCAAGATGGGCAGCTGCTTGCGATGAAAGGTCCCTTAGCAAAAGAAGAAATTGCGCTAATAAATAAGGCACAATGGCGCATCACTTCGCAGCAGGTTTATGTGCCCGGTCTTGAGGCCGAGCGGCATATGGTGTTGTTGGAAACCACCAAAGAAATGTAAGCAGGCAAAGGTTTTCAGCCGCTTCAGCACTTAAGCACGGAATATCAGCACGGAATATCAGATGGCACGAATAATCGCAGTATCTAACCAGAAGGGCGGTGTCGGCAAGACAACCACCGCTGTAAACCTGGCCGCATCGCTCGCTGCAGGCGATCAGCGGGTATTGCTGGTAGACCTCGATCCGCAGGGTAATGCGAGTACCGGCAGTGGTGTTGATAAGAATAATCTCACGGCAACCAGCTGCGATGTTCTTTTGGGCGACGTTACTGCCTCAGAAGCGATTATCGACGCAGAAGCCGCAGGTTACCACCTGATGCCCGCAAACTCCGACCTAACAGTGGCTGAAGTACGTTTGATGCAGGAGTTGGGGCGCGAAACCAAGCTGCGCACTGCGCTTGAAAGCGTTCGGGACAACTATGATTTCATCATTATCGACTGTCCACCGACCATAAACATGCTGACACTTAACGCAATGACGGCCGCAGATGGTGTGCTGGTGCCTGTGCAGTGTGAGTTTTATGCGCTTGAAGGCCTTGCATCACTGCTGGACACGATTCGCCAGGTACGCAATTCGGTCAATAATAAGCTGGAGATCGAGGGACTGCTGCGCACGATGTATGACCCGCGTAATCGACTATCTACCGAGGTTTCTACCCAGCTGGCGCAGCACTTTGCGGATACGATCTACAGTTCTATTATTCCCCGTAACGTGCGCTTGGCCGAGGCACCTAGTTTTGGTGTTCCGGTATTAAAGCATTCGCCAAAATCGCGTGGTTCAATGGCCTATTTGGCTTTGGCCAATGAGGTCTTGCAGCGACGTCAGGCTGCTGCAGCCTGATTAATAGAACGCATCCTTATATAACAGAACAGTTTTTAAGACCCGACTATGGCAAATAAGAAACCCCCAACCAAAAAAACCGGCCTGGGCCGTGGCCTTGATGCATTGTTAGGGGGCAGCACTGCAACACCCGCAGCGCCGCCGAAACCTATACCTGCACAGCCATCGACCAACACTGCCCAAGCTGCATCAGCACAACCCGCTGCGCCCGCAGCCTCACTAAGCAGTCTGCCATTGGATCTGTTGCAGCGTGGTGAATATCAGCCGCGCATGGACATGCGTAAAGAGGCCCTTGAAGAGCTGGCCGAATCGATTCGTGCTCAGGGTGTGGTTCAGCCTATCGTGGTGCGCCCGCTTAAAGGTGCCGATAAGGGGCGTTATGAGATTGTCGCGGGTGAGCGTCGTTGGCGTGCCGCCAAAATCGCAAATCTTGAAGACATTCCAATAATTAT
>CBDTTT010000258.1:0-3061 GCA_965363345.1 uncultured Chromatiales bacterium | reverse complement strand
AGATGATGAATGCGGGCTTCTTCTACTTCGCTAGTGCGTTGCGTTTCAAAAATTGAATTACTGCATTCCTGCCAGGATTCACGCCACTGATTAAGCTCGGCTTCTGATTTCTCAAGCTCCTGAGATGTCGACGCGGCTGCAGAACGAATACGTTCTAAATCAGGACTAATTTCATTGAGTCTCACATCTAAATCGCGCAGCTGCTGTTCATCGACCTGAATCTCATGCTGAATCGTGCTGAGCTGCTGCTCGGCCTCAGAAAGATCGCGCTGTTGCCGCTCTGTCGTAGACTTGTTGTGCTCAATCGCCTGCTGCAACTGAGATATCTCAAGATCAACCTTATAGTGTGATGCCTGAATTTCGTTTAGCGCCTCACTCACTTCGAGCTGTTTCGTGCGGGCAACTTCGGTTTCGGATTCTACGCGCCGCTGTGATGCAACCGCAGCTTCGTAACCTGTTTGATACTGTTCGTATTCAGCCTTAGTTTTTTGCAACGTCTCATCATGCTCACGCAAACGAATGGCGAGCAACTCGGCATCGAGCTGATGCTGTTCCTGCTTAAGATCTTTATGACGCTCGGCCTGTTTAGCCTGACGTTGCAAATGAATGATCTGCTTCTCAACTTCTTCACGAAGATCATTTAGTCGATCGAGATTGTCTCGCGTGTGACGAATACGATTTTCGGTTTCACGACGACGTTCTTTGTATTTGGAAATACCTGCCGCTTCTTCAAGATGTGCACGCAAGTCTTCAGGCTTCGCCTCGATCAAACGCGAGATCATGCCCTGCTCAATAATTGAATAACTGCGCGGACCAAGACCAGTGCCTAAGAAAATACTGACGATGTCTTTACGACGGCAACGAACGTTATTCAAAAAGTACTGAGAGGTACCATCACGCGAAACGGAGCGACGAATTGAAATTTCAGCATAACCCGCAAACTCGCCGGTAATCGTGCCATCGCTGTTATCGAAAAACATTTCGACTGAAGCTGCACCGACCGGTTTCCGCTGCGATGAACCGTTAAAAATAACGTCGCTCATTGAGTCGCCACGAAGATTCTTCGCGGAGCTCTCACCCATAACCCAACGAATCGCATCGATCACATTGGATTTACCACAACCATTCGGGCCGACAACACCAACAAGATTGCTCGGCAGCAAAATGGTGGTTGGATCAACAAATGATTTAAAGCCTGCCAGCTTAATTTTGCTTAAACGCACTATTTAATAACCCGCTTGTGGAACGCCAAATGGCTGTCTGACAAAACCGGGATACATTGCGACCCTTGTGAATCTGGACGACTCACACGCCAACTGCCCCCGATAATGCCTTCTTATAATAATCCTATGAACGTCATCCGCTCATGGTCGACATCAGTGGTGTAGTGTAAAGTAAAAAAAACGACTTGGCACACGATTGTGCGCCTCATTCACAAGGTAAATTTTCAATGTCAGAAGTCACCCAACAGCCCACCCCCGAAAATGTGGATCTCGAAACATTCGAGAACCCGAACCCAGCCCGGGACTACATCATCCGCATCGAAACACCGGAGTTCACCTGCCTGTGCCCAAAAACCGGCCAGCCGGACTTTGCGACGATCAAACTGGAATACGTGCCAGCAGATAGCTGTATCGAATTGAAAGCATTGAAACTCTACTTCTGGTCTTACCGTGATCAGGGCGCATTTCATGAGGCTGTCACCAACAAGATTCTTGAAGATCTGGTCACCGCTATGGCGCCACGTTATCTAAGGGTAACTGCCGATTTCAACGTGCGTGGCGGCGTCTATACGGACGTTGTTGTCGAGCATACAGCCGCTGGCTGGACACCATCAGACAGCCTGCTTAACTCACTCAACCACCCCTGATGCTCAGAAAAAACAAATCTTATAGACTGATTCCAACAAGCGGCAATTGGCGACATTGGAAAAAGATTCGAATTAACCCCTCACGCGCGCTCATGCCTATGTATAATGCCGCGTTTCCAAAAATTTGCGCAAGGGATTCCGTATGGCTGCCAGGAAGAAATCTTCTAAGAAATCAGTGAGTAAGAAAACTCCTGCTAAAAAGACCGCGACTGCAAAAAAAGCAGCGAAGAAGGTCAGTAACAAGAAAGTGACGAAGAAGGTCACAAAAAAGGTCGCAAAAAAGGCGCCTGCAAATAAAGCTGCTTCCAAAAAGAAGTCGGCCAAAAAGGCTGTGAGCAAGAAAAAAGTAGCCAAAAAGACCCCCGCAAAGAAAGCCGCTTCTAAAAAGAAAGCGGTGTCTAAGAAAAAGCCGACGGCGAAAAAGAAAGTAGTCAAGAAAGCACCTTCTAAGAAGAAGACCATCACGAAAAAGGCTGTGAGCAAGAAAAAAGTAGCTAAAAAGGCTCCGGCGAAGAAAACTGCTTCTAAAAAGAAAGTAGCCACAAAAGCCCCTGTGACAAAGACTCCGGTTAAGAAGAAAAAGGTCGTTGCTAAGAAACCTAAAGAGAAACGAATCATTAGCAAACCGACCCCGCCGAAGCGCGTGCGCCCTGCAGAACGTACACGCAACGTTGAATACAGTGATGCAGAAGACGCCATTCACGGTATCGCGCCTTATAAAGCCAAGGCTAGCGAGCATTACATGAATGATGATCAGCTTGATCACTTCGAAGCGATCCTGCTGGCATGGAAGTCGGAACTCATGAAAGAAGTCGACCGCACCATGCTTCATATGCAGGATGAGGCCAGCAACTTCCCTGACCCTACTGACCGTGCGACTCAGGAGTCTGAATTTGGTCTCGAACTTAGAACCCGCGATCGCGAACGCAAGCTCATTAAGAAAATCGACTCAACGCTGAAGCGTGTTGAAGAAGGTGACTACGGCTATTGCGAAGAGACAGGCGAAGAAATCGGACTTAAGCGTCTGGAAGCCCGTCCCGTAGCAACCCTTAGCGTCGAGGCCCAGGAACGCCGTGAGCTCGCTGAGCGCCAGTTCCGCGACAGTGACGACCGTTACCGGTAAATACCCTGCAAGTTCTCCCGGATGGCTTTAAATGGCCACCCGGGAGCCATCTGCTAGCTCTGATAGCC
>CBDTTT010000257.1:0-3122 GCA_965363345.1 uncultured Chromatiales bacterium | reverse complement strand
CCATAAGCGTAAGCGTTGGCGCACCGCCAAGATACTTAAGCAAGTAAACGTAGCGAAAATCCTCGGCCGGCTTACTAAATTTATAAAAAGTATTCATGCAACGTGCATCGACAAAGTCGATGTTCTGTTTTTCTGCATTTCCGGCCAGGTTATCAATTGCCGCCTCACACTGAGACGCGCGATAACTCTTCATATTCACAAATGCGAGTTCCGGCGCTTCGTTACTGCCCTGCGCTTTAGCCAGAAAGAACAGATGCATATCAGCATAGGCCGGCAGCGAAAATGCTAAGGCGATGAACGTGAGCAGAGTCTTCTTCATAATTAGGGTCCGGCATGCCAGATGATGAGAGAATATTGAATATACAAGAAAGCAGATCGCTGCACTATTTGTTGTGACCTGCGGCCAGATTTAACTAATAGACGTCGACAACTACAGCTGCATGATCAGATGCCGACGAATCAACAATCGCCAGGGCTGCCGCGACTCCAATATCGCGCCTTTTTCATGCAGAGCAAGTTAAACGGTCGCTCAAGTGCTAAGCGTCGGCAGCTTCTGCTGTAACTTGCCAGGCAAAACACCGACGACACCCACTCGGGCTGTATGCCAGAAGGCGGAAAGCAATAACAATGCGGCGCCAATCAATACACCCGTCAGCGCAAAACCAGATCCTACCTTTCCATACACGCTAAAGATGTTCGACAGTGCGTATACAACATAGATTAACGAGGACACCATGAACGCGCGACGGTCAATTGCGATGGAGATAAAGGTCATCAGAACATAGACGGCAACCACAGTGACCATCACCGCGAGTGAATCATTGCCATCGAGAATGCCAAGCCCTGAAAATAGCGGATGCATAATGAGCGGGGCTGAAAGTAGATGCAACCAGAACGCAACATCAGACCTGTGTGTCAGCCGGTCGCGGTCGGATGAGTCCCAATACATTGCGTACAGGAAGGTTGCAAAACCACCCGCGAACAACAACGCCAGCGTCCAATCACGGGCAGCCGGAAAGTTCACAAGTACTGCAGCTAACAAGCACCCGAGTGCGGCGACGGTGCCCGCTGCGACTGTTATTGGTACGGCAAATCGGCGCCAATGCGCATAAGTGCTGACTGCAGTAATACCCGCCGCGATCATAAGTGATGTATCACTCTGCTCACCGAGCACACTAAGCAGAAATGTAAACAAGCCCCACACAAACGCCAGCAGCAAGACGATACCGGGCAACGCCATTTTACGCTGACGCACGAAGAACTCAGTCAATGCCCATGCCGTTGCCGCATAGACCAACAACGCGAGGCTCTCATTAACCGGGCGCAGCACCCACAACAGCGAGAACAAAAGTAACCCGCAAGCAATAACAACAAAGATGTCGTTAAAGCCCCCGATCAGTTTGAAGTCCTCCTCATCAACGGACACCACGTTTTTAGCAAGGGCCGAATCATGACGAAACTGATCAACAGCAGACTGAGTAAAGGTACCTTTTTCGACAGCTTGGTTTAGATCTTCTTCGGAATACATAGAATAATTCTGAACGCGGTAAGTGAGTGAGTTAAGGCCATTCGTTACTGTGAAGTGTACATTACCGAAGTGGAGACGGATTTCTTTTGGCCGTGGTTAACTTCCTAGCAGCATCCATCAGCCAAAATCAGTCGGAATCTCTAGCTCTGTTCAGTCTGGCTCAATTCCTAGTAGAATAAGAGTATTAGTGTGCCTAACCGGGCTTCCTTGGCAAGGGCGACGGAGAATGACATGAACAATGAGAAAAAAAGTGCAAAAACAGTTCTGATAGTTGGAGCAACTGGGTACATCGGCAACGCGGTCGTTGCGGAATCGGTGCGACAGGGTTATGACGTCATAGCAGTAGTAAGGTCCATGAAAAAGGATCATCAGTTTGACGGAGCACATGTTGTACTGGCTGATGTATCTAACCCGGCATCGATTGCAAATGCGTTCAATAGGAAGGTTGATGTCGTTATTTCGTGTCTGGCCTGTCGATCAGGCTTGGCCCAAGACTTTGATGAGATCGATTACAAAGCTACGCTCAATGTTCTCAATGCTGCTCAGGAAAACGGAACAGAAAAATTCATTCTCCTGTCAGCGATCTGTGTGAGAAAACCGGAGCTTCCGCTCCAGCTTGCCAAGCTAAAAATGGAAGACGCACTAATCCGATCAGGAATCGACTACACCATCGCAAGGCCGACGGCGTACTTCTGGGTATTTGACATACAAAGCAAGATGATTGCAAAAGGCAAGCCAGGTTATGTGGTCGGTACGGGCGACCAGGCTTGTCACAACCCTATCGCCAAAGAGGATCTCGCCGATTTTTTGGTTGGCAGCATTGGTAATAACGAACGCAAGAACCGAGTTTTTATCCTTGGCGGGCCAGAAGTCCCCGATAATATTGTTACCTATAAAGAATCTCTTTTAATGCTATTCGAATCTATGGGGATAGAGCCGAAAATCGTCAGTATCCCCGGCTGGCTGATGACTTCTGTAATCCATCTGACTTGGTTTATCGGACTTTTCATTAGAAAAATCGGTGTTTTTTCGTTGTTCTTGAAGAACACCTACTACTACCTAGAAAACGATATGCGAGCACCTGGCTATGGCTCTATAACACTCAAGCAACATATGACGGATACAACGAGCAAAATACAACAATAGCCAATGTTATCGCAAACCATGGGGCGGGCTTCAGTCAAAATCAGCTTCGCTATGCCGCTCCGGAACCTGCTGCTCTTCCGGACCCCAAAATTTATTGACGCGCGAACCCCGTTGCACAGCCTCACGAGCACTAATCGAGGTGGCCCAGCGTTTCACATGGGTGTAGCTGTCGACATCAAGAAACGTCTGCGCGTTATAGGCATCGCCGATAACCAGTTCGCCATACCAAGGGTAGGTCGCTATATCGGCAATCGTGTACTCAGCACCTCCAAGGTACTCACGCTCCGCTAGGTTTTGGTCGAGCACATCAAGCTGCCGTTTCACTTCCATCGTAAAACGATTGATCGGGTACTCATAACGCTCAGGCGCATAGACATAAAAATGACCAAAGCCACCGCCCAGATAAGGCGCACTGCCCATTTGCCAGAACAGCCAGTTCAGCACTTCG
>CBDTTT010000256.1:0-3123 GCA_965363345.1 uncultured Chromatiales bacterium | reverse complement strand
TTTTTTTTATCTCCGGAATGCGCGAAGCGTGGCAATCTGACAATCAGCGGATACGCAACGCATTTGTTTGTGGTTGCCCGTCTAGTATCAGGCCCTTTCGATGACCTATTGGGTTTGATGGTAATGAATTAGTAAGGCTAAGGGGTATGCCTTATTAACTGCCAGCAGCGTTGTTGCTCAGCAAATGGGTATGGATTAAAGGGCTGTGACGGACGCCGCAAGCAATGCCCGTTAGAAATGGCGCTCCCTACGAGAATCGAACTCGTGTTTCAGCCGTGAGAGGGCCGCGTCCTAACCGCTAGACGAAGGGAGCATATCTACTTCTGTTGGTGCATCCGGCACCGGGTTTTTAACTGCCCGACGCGGCTGCCGCTTGCCGCTCCCGGACGTCCTGTCCTCCACGGCATTCGCACATCCTGTGCATCATAACCGCTAGAGGAAGGGAGCATATCTGCTTCTGTTAATGCATCCGCACATCCTCTGTCATAAAACTGCTAGACAAGGGTGAGTATTTATTTCAACTACGGCTTGCAAGGGCTGGTATTATAGATTTTCTAACCATATCTACAAGTATTCATAACAAAGTCAGTCTTAATGTCGTCAGACACCCCTAATATAAATTTTGACGCGGATATCGTTCCGCGCTCTGCCCATAACGTTTCACGCGATAACATCTCAGATGCTGCCTTGAAGGTGCTTTATCGCCTGAGGAAAGGTGGTTTCCAGGGATATCTTGTGGGCGGAAGTGTGCGCGACTTGTTGTTGAAGAAAAATCCTAAAGATTTTGATGTTGCTACCGATGCAACGCCCGAAGAAGTGCATGATCTGTTTCGTAACAGTCGGATTATCGGTCGGCGCTTTCGCTTAGTGCATGTGCGCTTTGGCCGTGAGATTATCGAAGTAGCGACGTTCCGCAGCAGTGCTGATCCGGAAAACGATGATCACGATCACGAGGTGCTGGAAGGTACCGGTCGGGTTTTGCGTGACAATGTTTACGGCACGTTTGAAGACGATGTAGTGCGTCGTGATTTTACGGCGAATGCGCTTTACTACAGCATCGCCGATTTCTCGATTCGTGATTGTGTTGGCGGTGTAGACGATATTAATAACCGCACCTTGCGTATGTTGGGTGACCCCGAGCAGCGTTATCGCGAAGATCCCGTGCGGATGCTGCGTGCCGCCCGGTTTGCTGCGAAGCTTGAATTCGATATTCATCCCGATACGGCAGAGCCTTTGCCGCGACTGGCTGAGTTGCTGCAACATGTGCCGCCAGCAAGATTATTTGATGAGTTCTGTAAGATATTTCAATCCGGCCATGCGCTGGAAGGCTTCCGGCATTTGCGTGAATACAAGTTGTTCCGTCATTTGTATCCGACAACGGCTCAATGGCTTGATGAAGGTGAAAAGAACGGTCAGCCTGAACGCCTTGAGTTTATTGAGGAAGCTTTAAGCAACACCGATCAGCGCGTTGCCGAAGGTCGCCCTATCACACCGATGTTTTTGGTAGGTGTGTTCTTGTGGGGACCGGTTATTCATGATGCTAAGCGTCTTGAAGACGAAGATGATTACACCGAGTTGCAGTCAATAATTTCTGCTGCAGACGATTTGGTGCGACGTCAAAATGAGCGTGTGTTTATGCCGAAGCGTTTCTCGTATCCGATGCGTGAGATGTTGCAATTACAGCCGCGGTTCAAACGCATGAAAGGTAAGCGTGCAATGAGCCTGCTGGGACATCCTCGTTTCCGTGCAGCGTATGATTTGTTGTTGTTGCGGCAGACACTTGGCGAGGTTGATGCGGAGCAGGTGGAGTTTTGGACTGAGATCCAGAATCATCCGGACGCTGAGCAGGCCCGAAAATTTGCAGCTGCTAAGAGCCCCGGTGGCGGACGTGGCAAACCGCGACGACGCAGGCGTAAACCCAAAGCGTCATGAGCGTGCAGACTGCTTATATCGGTATCGGCAGTAATCTGAATGACCCCGTTTCTCAGGTTCGCGTTGCATGTGATGCGCTGGCATCGATACCGGATACCCGATTGCTGGCAGCCTCATCCTTATTTAGTAATCCGCCCATGGGCCCGCAAGATCAGCCCGATTACGTGAATGCGGTTGCAGCAGTGCGCACAGGTCTCAGCCCTCGGGATTTGTTATCTGCGTTGCTCGCTTTGGAGCAAGCTGCCGGACGGGATCGCGCTAAGGCTGAGCATTGGGGTCCTAGGGTGCTCGATCTTGATTTGTTGGTATACGGTGCTCAATGTGTTGACGAACGTGATTTGACCGTGCCACATCCGGGTATATCCGAGCGCAATTTTGTGTTGCTGCCCCTATTGGAAATCGCCCCTGATTTAGATATTCCCGGCCTTGGCAAAGTTGCTGATCTGGCGAAGGCTATGAATCCCGCTGATTTGCATGTGATTGGCTAGTTTTCGGTGTTTTCTTCTTACTAATCCGTTTTCAAAAAATATATTCATCGCCCGGCTTTTGCTATGGTTGCGGCAGGCAGCACCGGATTGCTTCTGTTGCCTGTCAATAATAACGAATATAACTATAAGAATAAGGTGTTATGGCTGAGCCGCGCTATATCGCAATTGAAGGACCTATCGGGGTCGGTAAAACAAGCCTGGCAAAACGTCTGGCTGCTCACTATGACAGTGAGTTGCTGCTGGAGGAGGCCGATGCAAACCCGTTTCTTTCCGCTTTCTACGAGGATGCTCGCAAAGCTGCCTTGCAAACCCAGCTATTTTTCCTGTTTCAGCGAGTTAATCAGTTAGAGAAGTTGCGTCAGTCTGATCTCTTTGGTGAGACCCGCGTCGCTGATTTTCTAATGGACAAAGATCGCTTGTTTGCCGAGATTACCCTCGATCAGAATGAGTTGAAGCTCTACGACCAGGTGCGTTCGGCGCTGGAGTTCGAACCACCCGCACCCGATCTGGTGGTTTATTTGCAGGCCCCTGTTGATACCTTGATATTCCGTATCGGACGACGTGGTATTGGTTATGAGCAGAGTATGCGTCGACGTTATCTTGAGCAGTTGACCGATGCTTACGCGCGCTTTTTCTATGATTACAACGCTTCGCCACTACTAATTGTTAATGCCTCGGAGATTGATCCGGTAAATAACGATCA
>CBDTTT010000255.1:0-3133 GCA_965363345.1 uncultured Chromatiales bacterium | reverse complement strand
GGCACAGACATTGCGAGATTTGGCAACGACACGTCCTTTATTGTCGCGCCCAGTTGCTCGTACTGTTTCAATGCCGCCTGCACCGCAGCTTCAGACTCAGCATCAAGACCCTCGTCAAAAAACTCTTTCGGGACACCGATCGTCTTACCCTGCAGGTCATCATTTAAAGTTGCTGTGTAATCAGGCACCGGCACTTCAGCGCAGGTGGAGTCACGCTCATCAAAACCCGCCATAGCCCCCAGCATCAACGCGGCATCAGCTGCGCTGCGGGTAAAGGTTCCGGCCTGATCCAGGCTCGATGCGAAAGCCACCATGCCATAGCGCGACACGCGACCATAAGTCGGTTTCAAACCAGTAAGGCCGGTAAACGCGGCAGGCTGGCGAATCGAACCGCCCGTATCTGTGCCAGTTGCGGCAGGCACCAAGCCAGCGGCAACCGCCGCGGCAGAGCCGCCCGATGAGCCACCGGGAGAACGTTCTGTGTCCCAGGGATTTTTCACCGGACCAAAAAAACTGGTTTCATTTGACGAACCCATCGCAAATTCGTCCATGTTGGTTTTACCAACAGAAACCATTCCGGCGGCTGACAACTTGCTCACCACATTTGAGTCGTACGGCGCGACGAAATTCTCGAGCATCTTCGAACCCACGGTAGTGCGGGTACCTTCAGCACAGAAAATATCTTTATGCGCCATCGGTATGCCCGTCAGCGGGCCGGCATTACCCTCAGCAATAAGCTTGTCTGCAGCAGCGGCTGAAGCAAGCGCCTGCTCAGGGTATGTAGAGATGAATGAATTTAGTTCCGGATCGAGTTTTTCGATGCGGGTAAGGGACTCGGTGGTGAGCTCCCGGCTACTAACTTCACCAGCGCTCAGAGCGCGGGCCAATTCTGCAAAATCTGGTGTATTGGTACTCATTATTAGAACAAACTTCTTTATTTAGGTGGCTTAACGAATAGCTGCGACGTGCGGCTGCGCAATGTCGGATCACTCAATAACTTTAGGCACTGTGTACAGGCCATCTTCGGTGTCGCGCGCATTCTGCTGCAGATAGTCACGCTGATTGGTTTCAGTAACGACATCTGCGCGCAAGCGTTGGACCATATCCAACGGATGCGCCATTGGCACAACATCGGTGGTGTCCACCGAACCCAACTGCTCAACCAACTCTATGATCTGAGACAGTTTCTCTAAGTAATCGCCCTTCTCCTGCTCATCCACCTCGAGACTTGCAAGACGGGCTATATGGTCGATATCCTGCTTCGACAACGCCATGGAAACACCTTAATACGGATTGAAAGGAGCGCAATGATACACCGGCGCTTGCCCGATTTCCTGCTCGTTGCTAGAGTAGCGGCCACATCCCAATTGGTCATAAGCTGCCTACAAATGTTCAAAAGTCTGTTCGGATACTTTTCTAACGACCTTTCCATCGATCTTGGAACGGCAAATACACTTATATACGCCCGTGGGCAGGGGATCGTACTAGACGAACCGTCTGTGGTAGCTATCCGAGATGACCCGGGCAAAGGCAAGAGTGTGGTGGCAGTAGGCGCAGAGGCCAAAAACATGCTGGGCCGAACTCCCGGCAACATTACCGCTATCCGTCCGCTAAAAGACGGCGTTATCGCGGATTTCACCATTACAGAGAAGATGCTGCAGCATTTCATCAGCAAAGCTCATGGCAACCGCTTCTTCCGGCCCAGCCCCAGAGTGCTGGTTTGCGTACCTTATGGCTCCACACAGGTGGAACGCCGCGCGATTAAAGAATCTGCGGAAGGCGCCGGTGCGCGCAAAGTATTTTTGATCGACGAACCTATGGCTGCGGCTATAGGGGCCGGAATGCCCGTGCATGAAGCGCGCGGCTCTATGGTTCTCGATATTGGTGGTGGCACCTCTGAAGTGGCTGTTATCTCATTGAATGGCATTGTTTATGCAGCTTCAGTGCGTATCGGTGGCGACCGCTTTGATGACGCCATTATTAACTACGTCCGCCGCAATTACGGCATCCTGATTGGCGAGGCTACTGCTGAACGCATCAAGCATGAGATCGGTTCCGCCTACCCGGGCGACGAAGTACTCGAAATGTCTGTCCGTGGCCGCAACCTGTCAGAAGGCGTACCACGTGCCTTCAGCCTGAACAGCAACGAAATTCTTGAAGCCTTACAGGAACCCCTGCAAGGCATCGTTGGTGCGGTTAAAGGCGCACTTGAGCAAACTCCACCGGAGCTGGGATCGGATGTTGCTGACCGCGGTATCGTCCTTACCGGCGGTGGTGCATTGCTGCGCGATCTCGACAAACTGCTGATGGAAGAAACCGGTTTGCCGGTCGTGCTTGCTGATGATCCGCTCACCTGTGTGGCACGCGGCGGTGGTCGCGTCCTTGAGCTTATAGACGAGCATGGTCCTGCAACTTTTGCTCTCGATTAAGCACTAATCGCCATTTCCGGATTGCTGCCAGCTTTAATCGCAAAAAACTCCCGATAAATAGCAGATAAACATTGATACTCCATACAGCCTGAATCATCATTCAGACTTGTTGTTGTATGGGCATTTATTCGCATGGCACTGACCACAGCCGAATACGATCCGGGTTTGCTGAGAGGAACCAGCGCAGGCTTACGCTTTGTGCTGATCGCTGTGCTTTGCATTACGCTAATGGTTTTCGATCATCAGAACGATCACCTTGTCGGCATTCGCAAGGCCATGGCCATCGTCGTACAGCCGCTGGTTTATCTCGTCAGCTCGCCTAGCAACATCGGTCACTGGATCGCTGACACCTTTGCCAGCCGCGACGAACTGCAAACTGAAAACACGCAGCTAAAAGAACAAATCCTTATCTCAAGCGCAATGCTGCAAACTCATACAGCGTTGCAGGCAGAAAATGTACGTCTTCGCGCACTGCTTGAGTCCACCGAAAAAATTAGCAACCGCGTAATCATTGCCGAAATAGTTACCGTCGATATGAACCCGTATCGCCAAGCCATCCTTATCAATAAGGGCAGCGATGACGGAGTCAAAGTAGGCGAGGCCCTAATCGATGCAGATGGCGTAATCGGACAAATAACCCGTGATCGTTTTTTCTCATCTGAGGCATTGCTCATTACCGATGCAGATCACGCACTGCCGGTTGA
>CBDTTT010000254.1:0-3151 GCA_965363345.1 uncultured Chromatiales bacterium | reverse complement strand
TGGCGCGTGCAGCCGATCGTCGTCGTGTAGAGCCCAACAGATCGGGAATGATGTTGATGCGTGAGAGCAATCCGGTAATTAATCAGCAGGAAGTGAAACGCGTGATTCGTCGTTGGGCGAAACTGCTGGTGAGTGGTTTGGATGAGTTGCATCAGTCAGGTGAGGTCTTGCAGCCTGAATAGGGATCAAACCTCGACCGTTGCCGGGTTGTAGTCAAAGAGGCCGAGCTTCTCTTCGTTTTTGTGTGTTTTCTGATTATAGCTAGCAGTATCCGGTCGCTGCAGTCGCTTAATGTTGTTGCGCGACTCCTGTAATACAAAAGATGTCCGCGCATGGCGCGCTGTTTGATACCGTTCGAGTGCTTTTGCAACCGAGTCTGAATCGGCAAATGCTCTTGCCAGCACCACAGCATCTTCGATAGCCATCGCAGCTCCCTGGCCCAGGAACGGCAGCATTGCATGCGCAGCATCGCCGAGTAATGTGATGCGACCCTCGTTCCAGTGCGGCAAAGGGTCACGGTCAAACAGAGCCCACTTAAAGAGCTTGTCTGCTGGTGTCGCGGCAATCATCTGTTTGACATCAGCTGACCAGTCTGAAAACTCATCTAAGATTTCGGTAACTTCTGAACGTACCGACCAACTTTCAACTTCCCAGCCGCTGCGTTTTGCGATGGCAATATAGTTTAGTAGAGCACCATCGCGAATCGCATAACGCGTGAAGGTCTGCTCGGGACCGGCACAGATTGCGGAGTCGGGGTTTATGATATCCGGCGGTAGCTGTTCGGTAGGGACGAGTCCGCGCCAGGCAATGTAGCCCGTAAAACGAGGCTCTTCTTTGCCAAACAATACCTCACGCACTGTTGAGTGAATGCCATCGCAGCCCACGAGCACGTCACAGCTAATCGTCTCGGCATTATCGAAGCATGCTGTTACGCCATCATCTGATTGCTGCATTGATTCAAGCTTATAGCCGGTATGTAGGCAGCTAGGGTCGTTGGCGAGCACTGCATCTTTTAGAATTGTATGCAGATCTGCCCGATGAATTTGCAGGTAATCAGCCCCATAACGCTCACGGGGTGTTGTGCTTCGGTCATTTATCACCAGCATTTCACCTGTTTTATAGTGTCTGACACCACCGGAGCGCGGAATGATGGAGGCTTCGGCCAGTTGCGACTCCAAACCCAGGAAGTTCAAAGCATGATTGGCATTTGGACTGAGCGTCAGGCCAGCTCCGACTTCCTGCAGGGTCGCGGCCTGTTCGTAGATACGAACCTTGAAGTTCTGTTGCTGGAGGGCTAGCGCCGTTGTCAGGCCACCAATTCCTGCACCAATAATTACGATGTCCTGATCTTTCATGCCACTATAGTGTGCCTAAACATTTGCGGATAAAAGCCGTTGACCTTCCGTTGACAATCTTTATCCATTTTTCGGTTTGCCAGTAGCATCAGTAGATGCATGGATTGAAGGCCATGAAGTTTTCGAAGTTTGGACAGCGTTTTGCCCGCAGCACCGGTGCCAGGGAGTTAATGGATGATCTGGGTGCTGCTATGTCGGGTGGTAGCTCTGTCAGGATGTTGGGCGGTGGCAATCCGGCGCATATTCCTGAGGTTCAGGAGTTGCTGCGTGGACGACTAAATGATGTGGCAGCAGATGATGCGCTGTTTAAGCGAATGCTCGCAAACTATCCCGCACCCGGGGGTGAGGAGCATTTCAGGGCCGCGTTGGCAGCGCTGCTCAATCGCGAGTATGGCTGGGATCTCACAGAAAAGAACATTGCGCTAACCGGCGGTAGCCAGAGCAGCTTTTTCCTGTTGTTCAATCTGTTTGCAGGTCCGATGCCCGGTGGGGCAGCGCCAAAGAATATTCTATTACCGCTGACCCCGGAGTACATTGGTTATGCCGATCTTGGTGTTGCTGAGGATATGTTGTGCTCGAAGCAGCCCGATATCGATCTGTTAGATGACAACATGTTTAAGTATCGGGTTGATTTCGACTCTCTGAACGATGGCAGTGATTCCCGTCTGGATAATTTGGGGGCTATTTGCGTCTCGCGGCCCACTAATCCGACAGGCAATGTGCTGACTGATTCTGAAATGAGTCATCTGGCCGAATTCGCCGCATCACGTGACGTGCCATTGATCGTTGATAATGCTTATGGCGCGCCGTTTCCAGGGATAATCTTTTCTGAGATAAAACCCGTTTGGAATCCTGAGACTATATTGTGTCTGAGTCTTTCGAAGATCGGCTTGCCCGGTGTGCGCACTGGTATTGTCGTTGCCAATGAGGACGTCGTCGATGCACTGACCAGCATGAATGCGGTACTTAGTCTCGCGGTTAGTAGCGTTGGACCCGTGCTGGCGCAAAGCATTGTTGAAACCGGAGAGATTCTTAAGATTAGCCGCGAGGTGATCCGGCCTTTTTACGAGGCGAAGGCACTGCAGTCGGTGCAATGGTGTCGTGAATATCTCGACGGTATCGATTTTCGTATTCACAAGCCGGAGGGTGCATTATTCCTTTGGCTCTGGTTTCCCGGCCTGCCCATCAGCTCCGAAGAACTGTATCAACGCCTTAAGCAGCGCGGTGTTTTGGTTATTGCTGGCCAGCACTTCTTTCCCGGCTTGCAGGATGAGTGGCAGCATACGGAGGAGTGTATTCGCGTTACTTATTCTCAGGATGAAGTGATGGTTCGTGAAGGTATAGAGATTATTGCCGAAGAGGTTAAGCGGGCCTTTGAGAAACCCCGTTAAACGCAAAGTGTGAGATGGATTGCCAGCACAGCCTTAAACAGAGACAATTCGCACTATTCAATACATTGCGCACGCACTTACCGCAGGTGGTTGGCCGCAGGTGGTTGGTGCAAGCAACGGAGCTTTTTATGCCAAGTAACATCATGTTTATTTTTCCCGGTCAGGGTGGTCAATACGTAGGTATGGGTAGTGATCTGTGTGCAGAGTTTCCGGTTGCTGCAGCTATCTATGAGACGGCCAACGAAGTACTGGGATTCGATATTACCGATCTATCCCACAACGGTCCGGAAGAAGAGTTGGGTTTAACCCGCAACACTCAACCCGCATTGCTGACGCACGAGATCGCGTGTCTGGAAGTTTTTCGTGACCTGACAGGTGGCAAGGTATCGGCATCATTGGCGGCCG
>CBDTTT010000253.1:0-3187 GCA_965363345.1 uncultured Chromatiales bacterium | reverse complement strand
CAATTCTAATGCTTCGCGGCTGCCTGTAGAGGCGCCCGAAGGTGACACAGCACGCCCAAACGCACCGGACTCAAGCCGCACGTCGGCTTCAACTGTAGGGTTACCGCGTGAATCCAAAATCTGGCGTCCACGAATCTCAGCAATAGCACTCATGTTGTTCTACTTCCTATTATTTGGCTGCCGATACGGCAACTAGCTGTCTAAATCATCCTCGATAAAACCAGCAGCTTTGACGCCCCGGTCTATCTGCACCAATTGCTCAAGCAACTGCTGCATGCGATCCAGGGGCCAGGCATTGGGACCATCGCTCAATGCATTAGCCGGATCAGGATGAGTTTCCATAAAGACCCCGGCGACACCTGCAGCGACCGCTGCACGTGCAAGCACGGGTACAAATTCTCTTTGCCCGCCGGACGAACCGCCCTGACCACCCGGCAATTGCACCGAGTGAGTCGCGTCAAACACGACCGGCGCGCCCGTCTTACGCATAATCGCAAGCGAACGCATATCTGAAACCAGATTGTTATAACCAAAGCTAAACCCACGCTCACAAACCATGATGGATTCATTGCCCGTCGAACGGGCTTTATCAACCACGTTACCCATCTCCCACGGAGAGAGGAACTGACCTTTCTTAATATTGACGGCTTTGCCGGTGGCAGCAACGGCTTTAATGAAGTTGGTCTGGCGACATAAAAATGCCGGCGTCTGCAGCACATCAACCACATCAGCCACCTCATTTAGCGGGGTGTCTTCGTGCACGTCAGTGAGGATCGGCAGACCCAAATCAGACTTAACCTTGGCCAGAATCCTTAAGCCTTCTTCGATACCCGGACCACGGTAACTGCTCTCTGAAGAACGATTAGCCTTATCAAAAGAAGCTTTAAAAATATAATTAATATCAAGGGCTTGAGAGATTTCTTTCATGTGACCTGCGATATCGATAATCATCTGCTCGCTCTCGATAACACAGGGACCCGCTATCAAAAATAGCGGCTGGTCGATGCCCGCCTCAAAGTTCAGTAACTTCATAAAAACCTAAGCCTGTGCGGCTGCGGGCACGCCCTGTTCGGCATGCTCACGGGCGGCACGAATAAACCCTGTAAACAACGGGTGACCATTGCGGGGGTTAGAAGTGAATTCAGGGTGGAACTGGCATGCCACAAACCAGGGATGATCTTGCAGCTCAATCATTTCAACCAGCCCGTCAACTGATCGACCTGAGAACGTCAGCCCGGCATCAGCCAGTGGCTGCAAGTAGTTGTTGTTAAATTCGTAGCGGTGACGATGACGCTCACGCACCGATGGGTTGCCATACAACTCACGCACAAGCGTACCCTCTTCCAGCAAGCACTCCTGAGCACCCAGACGCATGGTGCCGCCCAGATCAGAATCTTTGCTGCGGGCCTTAGTACTGCCGTCTTCATCCTGCCACTCAGTAATCAAACCAATAACCGGATTCTCAGCATCAAGCTTGAACTCAGTACTGTGGGCACCGGTGAGACCCGCAACATTGCGACTGAACTCAACCGTTGCCGCGTGCAAGCCCAGACAAATACCCAAAAATGGAATACCATTTTCACGTGCCAACTGCACAGCCTTAATCTTGCCTTCAAAGCCGCGATCGCCAAAACCACCCGGGACCAGCACTGCATCAACGCCCGCCAAGGCATCTGCGACCGAAGCATCGGCATCATCCAGCAACTCTGAATCAATAAACTTAATGTTCACTTTAGTGCGGGTACGAATACCCGCATGCTTTAACGCTTCGTTCAACGAAATATAGGAGTCTTCGTAGCCCACATATTTACCAACCATGCCGACCACAACCTCGGCTTCCGGATTGCGACGTGCATCGACCACCGCCTGCCATTTCGACAGGTCAGCAGCTGGGACATCTAAACCAAGCTTCTCGACCACAATGTCATCAAGCCCCTGCTGGTTAAAGACGATAGGCAGTTCATAAATATCAGGAACATCCTGGGCAGAAATAACAGCTTTCTCTACCACGTTGGTAAACAAAGCAATCTTGCGACGCTGAGTCTCAGGCAAAGGCTTCTCAGAACGACACACCAGAATATCGGGCTGAATACCAATTGAACGCAACTCTTTAACCGAGTGCTGCGTGGGCTTGGTTTTAATTTCGTTGGAGGTCGCGATGAACGGCACTAAAGTAAGATGCACATAGCAGGTGCTGCCCGGGCCAAGATCAAAGCCCATCTGACGAATCGCCTCCATGAATGGCAAAGACTCGATATCACCCACAGTACCGCCAACCTCGACGATACAAACGTCTGCTTCGCCAGCACCGGAAATAACGCCAGCTTTAATCTCATCTGTTATATGGGGAATAACCTGAACGGTTGCACCCAGATAGTCGCCACGACGTTCTTTGGCAATGACGCTGCCGTAAATACGCCCGGTAGTGAAGTTACTAAAGCGACCCGTGGTGGTATTCACATAGCGTTCGTAATGACCTAAATCCATATCGGACTCAGTACCGTCTTCCGTCACAAATACTTCGCCGTGCTGGAAAGGACTCATGGTGCCCGGATCGACATTGAGGTATGGATCCAGCTTAATCATGCTGACTTTGAGACCACGAGCCTCGAGGATGGCCCCCAGCGACGCTGAAGTGATGCCTTTCCCTAAAGACGATACGACACCACCAGTAACAAAAACAAAACGGGGCATGAATAAATCCCATGATACGCCTGCGGAGACGGCCAGCAATGTCGTCCCGAACAGGCTCTATAAATTATAAATAGCTGGTTTCGCAATAACTTATAAGCGATTCCTCATAAAAAATTCAGGAAAAAACCTGAGGAATGGCGATGTAATTATTCGTTGTGCGAAGCCGGCTTCTGATGCTCCGGAGACCTGTCCGGAGGAGAACCCTACTCGGGGTAAAAAGATACCAGAGCGCCCCTCGTACCACAATGAAAACCGTGTGTTTCGGGCAAGTATTTCGGTTCTGAAACCCTCAACCAAACCCGCTTGCGAACCCGCCGCTCAGCATACCGGACCGGGACTCTGCCAGAGAGGCATCACGCCCTGCTCGCCCTCGGCTGCCAAAGTGTCATGATCAAGCCATAGATTGCCCACCGCCACGAGCTTGTCGCCGCTATACAACAGAGGCAAGCAATCCCTCATCCAGGGCAGCACACCCTGCTCCTGACACAGGTTC
>CBDTTT010000252.1:0-3202 GCA_965363345.1 uncultured Chromatiales bacterium | reverse complement strand
ATGACGAGACAATCAGCGTGCATTGGTACGGCAAGCAAGAAGGCCGCCCGGGTCGTAAAATGGGGCACATTACCTGCCTGAGCAATGATCCGGCAGTGGCTCGAAAAAACATGGACAAAGCGTTGGTGGACCTGTGTCTGCCGAGAGGAGAGTAAGAGGCTGTGGATATTAAAGTAGGAATCATCATGGGGAGTGATTCAGACCTTCCCGTTATGCGTAAGGCGGCTGAGGTGCTGGATCTAATTGGGGTTGAGTATGAACTCACGATTGTCAGCGCGCATCGCACACCAGACCGGATGTTTGCTTATGCTAGAGAAGCAGAGTCTCGCGGCCTTCGGGTCATTATCGCCGGCGCCGGCGGCGCCGCTCATTTGCCGGGCATGGTTGCTTCTCTCACACCGTTGCCGATTATTGGTGTGCCTATTAGTGCAACCAAGCTTGATGGCGAAGATTCATTACTCTCTATTGTGCAAATGCCAGCCGGTGTGCCGGTAGCCGCCGTTGCTATCGACAATGCCACCAATGCCGGAATTCTTGCAGCACAGATGCTGGGTACCGGAGACGATGCGTTAAGGCAGAAGGTTGCTGACTACAAACAGCAGCTTCAGGAATTGGTCATGCAGAAGGTCGCTAAGTTGGAAAAAGACGGCTAAGTATTTTGCAGCAATCTTCATTATTCGCCATTCGCCGACAGTGTTGTTTTAGGCTTTTTACTTTGTCGATCGGCAAATTATCAACGTCTAAATTTAGAAGATTTAAAGTGAAGAACGTCGCAGTTGTATTGTTAAGTGCATTCGTCAGCACTATCGCATTTGCAGGCCCTTCCACCGGTTAAGTCTTCGTTCCCTGCTTTAATGGCTGAGCCATTCCAAGAATGGATGCGCTACTTGGGCAAACACATAGGCTTCAGCCAGACCCAGCAGCATGAGCATGAGCCATGGGCCGAATTGTGCTGGCCCATGGGCCACTTTTTCAGTGGCTAGTGCGGCAATCCGCTGCTCTGTGGAGGCAGATGGTTCACGAGACTGCTTCGCAGTTGCATAGTTCGTGGAACTTAGTCTGCTAATCACAGCAGCAACCTCTGCAGTATCGCCGATCTTGCTTGACGCTAGTGCGTCGCAGGCTTGTTCAGAAGCCAAGGTAAAGTCCTCGCGAATACCACGACGTTTGCTTACTGGCCACAAGCGTGTTGTCCAGTCGATGATTAGCCTCGCCAGATTGTCTCGTCGTTCGGCATGAGCTTCTTCATGGGCAAGCACGATTGCGAGTTCGCTTTCATTAACCTGCTCAAGCAGCCCTTGAGAGACAAATATTGCGGGTGAGAACAACCCGTCGCACCAGGCCATCACCGCATCATTTTCTATAACATGAAAACCACGCAGCGCTGCTGGTGTTGAGAGTTTTTTAACCAGTTGCGATTTTCTTCGATGCCGGATCAGCTGTTGTATCGGGAGGTAGAAGAGCAGGCTGATTGCTGCTAATGCGGCAATCGTTATCATCGCGGCATAGGCTGCTGTGACCGCAAATTCGGGCGCATGCGGTGCGCAGTTGCCGCCGTGGCAATGAGCCGGCAGCAAAACTTGCGACAGCACAGGAAAATACAAGGCCATCGATACAGCCGATGCAACTAACAGCGGCATGCCAGCATAGGCCAGCAATGAGATTGTGCGCTGTTCCGGCGCCACAAATTTGCCCACATGACGGAACAGGCTATACAGCATTGCACCCACTAAGGATGCGACGATAAACACAGCCAGCCAACCGAGGCTGGCCGCAAAAATCGTTTGCGTCGTAAAGTTCATTGCAGTTCCGGCATCAAAACTTAGCGCTTACGCCGCGCAGCCAGAATGACCTGGCTTGCGGCAGGTTTTTCACTGTCGAGATAGTCTAGAAAGCCGGACACCATGGGTGCGGTATCGCCATCGGTAAGACTCTCAGCCAGGTCGCGCATGATGCCGCTTATGATGTTTTCTTTCGACAGCGTTGCCGTATAGACAAAGGAGCGACCTTGTTTCTCTCGGCTCACGAGTTGCTTACGGTTGAGGCGCTCAAGGGTGCTTTGCACCGTGCTGAGTGTGATACCTGCCGACAGCATTTGTTTAAGCGCGCCCTGTGAGGTAAGCGGACCTTTTCGCCAAAGGGTCTCAAGCACATTCAGTTCTCGCATACCCAGATCGGGCAGACGGCTCGCATGAGCGTTTCTGCCCAGAAAGCTTGCCAGTGAAAACCCATTTTTCATTGTATAAACCGACCTCTTCTCGGTTTTCGCGATACCCGTTAGTTTAAGCATCGTAAGTTTATAGATACCTGCAATGATTCGTTCCGCTGGCCTGAATGGTTTCGCCGGATAACGAAAGAACTTGGCCACTAAGGGCCGGCAGGCAGGCTCCAATCAATATTTAAACTATGGAATAGCAATGACTTCAGGCAATTTATCCAGACTTTTGGCCCCGCATACAATGCTGTTGTTAGGAGTGGTTTTGGCTAATTACGGCCCTTTAGCTGCAGCGCAGGAGTTAGCCCAGCCCAGGCTGGCTGCAATTGAAGAGCTTGAAGTCATCGGCCGCTGGGAAGACCCGGTGGGCGTATCGCTCTCTGCATCTTCAGGTGTGTTTGGGCAAGAGGAGATTGCTGAGCGTCCTTTGATGCGTACCGGAGAGCTGCTGGAACTGGTGCCAGGTTTAATAATGACCCAACACAGTGGCGGCGGTAAATCTAACCAGATGTTTCTGCGTGGTTTTAATCTCGATCATGGTACCGATTTTGCCACTTGGGTAGATGGCATGCCGGTGAATATGCGCAGTCATGGTCATGGTCAGGGTTACACCGATATTAATTTTGTCATTGAAGAGCTGGTAGAGCGTGTTGAGTACGTTAAAGGCCCGGTGGATGCGCGCATTGGTGATTTCTCGTCGGCAGGTGCTGCTTTGATGAGCACCTCACGTGGACTGGACCGGGGCTTCGCTAAAGTTGTGCTCGGTGAATATGGAAACAAGCGCGCCCTTGCGGCGAATAGTTTTAGTGTTGGTTCTGGTGAACTCACAATGGGCGGTGAGGCTCGTTTCTATGAAGGGCCATGGAAGGATATCGATGAAAACCTTGAGGCCTATAAAGGATTGCTGCGCTATTCCTCCGAGACCCGCAATGGTGATCTTTGGAACGTGGCTTTTATGGGCTATGACGCCAGTTGGAACTCCGCAGA
>CBDTTT010000251.1:0-3203 GCA_965363345.1 uncultured Chromatiales bacterium | reverse complement strand
TCGCCCTATCCTGTCAGCGATAACGCCAACCAGCCCGAAGATAAGAATTTGAACGATCTCAGTCACGACAACGAGGTCGCCGGTAACCGTACCCTGCTCATTGCCGGGTACACCGATGGCGTTAAGTACCTGAGCGGTACCCGTCGAGACAAAAGTTAACAGACCGATAGTGCTAAAGGCTGCGTAGAAAAATACAAATGCGTTTGAACGTGAAACGCCCGGTGCCAGCTCAAGAAAGCCTAACTTAACACCCTGCTGCGAAGAAGCTTCAGACATATACGTTCAATCCTAAAATTGTAGTTATCAAAGATGGTACATCATGTACTGAAGGTGCCCACGGGTAAATATTACAGAATGATATGCACCGACTTAGAACGGGTATAGCTCAGCAATTCTTCCAGGCACTCTTCCCGTCCGAGACCGCTGTTTTTCCAGCCACTGAAACCGGTACCCAGATAATGCCGTCCGGTACCGTTGACCCAAATGAGCCCGGCATCAATACGGCGCACGGTATTCATTGCTGTATTCAGGTCGTTCGTCCAGATAGCAGCTGTCAATCCTAGGTCGAGACAATTGGCCATTTCAACAACTTCGTCTGGATCGCTCCATTTCAGTATAGACAAAATCGGACCAAATACTTCTTCACGGGCCACCCGCATTTCCATCGTGACATCACCGTAAACCGTAGGCTCTACCCAATAACCCTTCTCAAACTGCGCACCTTCGGGACGCTTACCGCCGGTTAACAGCGTGGCACCATCCTTCTCCGACGACTCAAAAAATGAAGTCACATGCCGATAGTGGCCTTCCGAGTTTACCGGGCCCATGCCAGAGCTATGGTCCAATGGGTCGCCCAGTTTAATAGCGTTAACTGCTGCCACAATTTGCTCGACCACTTCATCGTAAATAGACTCATGCAACATCAAGCGACTGGTCGAGCCACAAGACTGCCCTGACCAACTGAAGTTCATACCACCCACGGCTGCTTTTGCCACAGCACTTGGGTCGGCATCAGGAAAAGCTATAAACGGATTCTTGCCACCCAGTTCAAGTGACAGATGTTTAATACCAACCTCTGCAGCCGAGCGCTGAATAGCCATGCCGGTGCCCACAGAGCCGGTAAAACCGATCCGGGGAACCTTCGGATGGCGCACAATCGCATCCCCCACAACCATGCCTTGCCCATGCACGATATTTACCAAACCAGGTGGCAATACTCCATGACAGATTTCAGCCATTAGTGATGCTGACAGCGGACTCTGATCCGGTGATTTCAAAATCACAGCATTACCGGCAATCAATGGGGCAGCAAGATGCGCCGCTGCAAATAGGAAGGGATGATTAAACGGTACGATTCGACCAACAACGCCGTATGGCTCACGCATGGTGAAATGGATATTTTCGACAGTTGCCGGAACAGTCTCGCCCTTAATCTCGATACCAAGGCCTGCAGTAAAATTCAGATAGCCTTTGGCAAGCATGATATCGCCGCTCAAACTGGCAATAGTGTTACCCGTATCAGCTGCCTCAAGCTCTACGATTTCATCTGCACGAGCCTCAATCGCATTGGCGAGCTCGCGAATAATCTCGCCACGCTCCCAAACAGACACTTTTGCCCATTCTACCTGCGCTGCAAGTCCGGCCTCTACAGCCCGGTCTACGTCAGCAGCAGTGCCAGCAGGTACACGGCCATGAATCTCTTCCGTTGCAGGGTTAACCGAGGGCATCCACTCGCCCGACTCACTCGCAACAAACTCACCGCCGATATACATCAGCCGATCGCCAAATCTGGTTTCCATAAAACTTACCTCTAAAAACTGCTCTAACCGGCACTTGTAACACCCCGAGTAACCGGCCTCCCTATCTAATGCTTACGATACGTATCAGCATGAGGGATACACCTAGGGTGCGAAAGCATGTCCACCTATTGGCGGCAAACTAGTGGGTTTAAGCAATTACTTAGCAGGGCATCCAGTCCATGAACAACGGGACCGAGACTCTTGGCTTACCGGGCTTGCGGCATAAAAAAAGGGACGACCTTTCGGTCATCCCTTCCAGATAAGTGCACGGGCACTTCCTTTGTCGATTTACTCAGCTACAGGAGCAGGCGTTTGCTCTTTCACATAGTTTTCCAGACTCGAAGCACCAAAGCCTTCCCATGTTTCGGGCGCATTGAAGTACTTCGGATAATTCTTCTCAGCATAGTCGAGCACATTACGTGACAAAACCTCATCCAGATCTTGACCGGTGCCCATAAATGCGTTGTATACGCAGTGGCCGGGGGCCTGCCCCATGTACATCCACGGCAGCCAAGGTGTTACACGACCCCAGGTACCATGGTAGTTGATCGTCGTTAGCTTCTCGTTCTGCATATCTTCAGGGCTAATATGATAGTTAAACATCTCAGATGCACGAACCATCGGCCCGGAAGACTCACGTTGCCACACATCAGGCTTCAGTTTATTTTTATAGAGCAGATGAATATGCATCTCTAATTCAAGACGTCCACCACGACTCTGCCAGGGCAGAATCAACGGCACCATCTTCATCTTGGTCTTACCGGTTTTCTCATTAAACACTTCGGCACCAGGAAAAGACTTACCAATCTTGAAGTTGTAGGGGTCGTTTGCAACATGAACCACTTTCACTGTTTCTTTGTTAAACGGGTTATCCCACTCTTCCAGAACTTCACCGGTTTTAAGGTCGGTATAAAAACCAACTTCACGCAGAAGTTTCTGATACAGGCCGGTCTTCTCTTCGTAGTGCAGCCGCGAAACGCCAAAGCCTTCGAAACCAACCAGATCCTTAATCTTCTCGCCGGGGCGAACGGCCATCACATAGCCTTTAAACCAACCGGTTTTCTGCTTGGTCTCATCGAGATCGCCTGACATGCGGGCGTAGGCTATTTGGTTACCCTCAGCGGTATTCAGGTCAAGGTATGGCCCATTCAAACCTGGCCCCATAGCCTGTCCCAGAGCTGCCGCGGTACCGGCATCATCAGCCAATGCCTGTTTACCAGCCAAACTCATTGCAACACCAGCAGCGCCAGCGGCGCCAACTGAAGCCAGCTTCAAGAAATCTCTGCGTTCAAGTTCCATAAATTACTTCCCCATCGATTCAATCATTAAATCGCTAAGCGCGGGCGAAAATCGCCTGCAGCACTATCTCTGATAATCACCTCTACCCGACAGAGATGCAAGTAC
>CBDTTT010000250.1:0-3207 GCA_965363345.1 uncultured Chromatiales bacterium | reverse complement strand
GTTAGACTTCGGCTTGCTACTAACCCAGCATTTTCCATACAGCACCGCCGATGCCACCAAACAACATTATGGTTGATGGCAGCCATGACAAACCGAATCCTGCAGCACGTTTCTTAGGGTCGGCAACATAGCCTTTTAGGTAAACGATACGGCCGATCAAATAGACGGTACCCAGACCCGCGGCCCAGTTGACACTGATGTAGTTGGCGAACAGCAGAATGGCTGGTATGAATATCACCAGTTGTTCCATCGTGTTGTAGTGCACACGGTGATAACGCTCATACACGGGGTCACCGGTAGTGGCGGGTGCATCAATTTTTAGCTTGACGCGCTTCATACCTACCAGCAGACCGAATGCCCAAAATTCCAATAAAGCTAGCCCAATAACGATGTATACGATTTCGATTTTCATCATGCTCTCCTGTAATTATGGCTTGTGACTAGCGAATCAAAAAGCCTGTTCGATTCCTTGGCCACACACGTTGTTCTTTAGGTAGGCTTGGCTGTCAGTTTCTGTGGGAAATACTTTTCCATGCGGTCCAGCAGGGGTCGCGGGTACTGTTCCACACTCGTTAGCTTGTGTGCCGGGCCAGCCCAAACCGTATGACCTTCTACATCCCCCATATCCATCCACGATAGCCAGGGTGCGATGTAAGTGGGTGAGGCAGTGGCCGCAACACTAGGTACATCAGGATCAAATAACTCCGCGCTGAGTCCGCGAACACTCTGATCTTCACCAAATGCCACTCCGGCAGGGTAAGCGCGTCGCATGTTTAGCCACATATGTGGGGCATTCTCACGCCATTTAAGTTTGTCTTGAATGATAGGCGTCGTTGAAAGTGGGCGCGTGTCATCAGAGCGCTTCATGCCATAGATGGAATAGATGTAGTGCGCCTTCACGGTTATCGAGTTGGGCTGCACGATATTGGTTTTGCCCGTAATAGGATTCTCGAATGTCTCGATAAATTTTCCGGTACGGGTATCTTTAAAGAAGCTGACAGTTGCACCATAAGCTTTGTAGGAGCCATCTTCCTGACGCTCGTAGTAATCAATTTCTGAACCTTCGAAGTCGACCATGGGCACAGGCCCTTTGCCCGGCAAGATGGCGTAGATCGTGCCGGTATACCAGTGCGGACAATCGACGGGTTCAAGGCTGCCCCGCATTTTTATCATGGCGGTTAGTGCATCCTCAGGGTTTTTTAAATCAAGATAGCGTGCGGGTTGCTTGCCAAATGTGGGCATACTGACCGTTGCGGCTAAACCTGCGGTAGCATAGGCTGAAGAGCGTAGAAAGTTTCGTCGTGACAGCTGATTCATAAGGTGCGCCTGCTATGTTTAAAACGATAGTGAGTTCTTGCCCGAGCATACCGCAAACTAAGGTGGTTCTATTCATGAGAGCAGAGAAATGAAGTTAGGATTAGTCGCCAGTTCACTAGCTGAACTCTATTTGCCGATTGAGCTGGTGCAGCAGGCCGAAGCACTGGGTTTCGAGTCCGTCTGGACCGCCGAAGCTTATGGTTCAGATGCCGTTAGCCCAGCCGCCTGGCTGCTGGCTCAGACCAAAACCATCAAGGTAGGTACGGCGATTATGCAGATGCCGGCACGCACACCCACGATGGCTGCGATGACCGCGCTCACACTCAACCAATTATCTGAAGGACGCTTTCTATTGGGCCTAGGCCCCTCCGGACCCGGTGTTGTAGAGGGTTGGTATGGCGTCCCCTATGGTCGTTCGCTCACCCGCACCCGTGAATACATTTCAATTATCCGGCAGGTTCTTGAGCGCAAAGCACCTTTAACTCATGAAGGCTATCACTACCAAATACCCATTACCGGCGAGGGCACAACCGGTCTGGGTAAGCCACTCAAAAGCATCCTAAAAAGTAAATATGAACTGCCGATATATACTGCAGCAGTTACGCCTAAAGGTCTCGCGTGTGCTGCGGAAGTTGCCGATGGTGTGTTTCCAATCTGGATGGACCCGGAACGTTTCGATGTACTGCAACCTCATCTGGAAGCAGGCTTTGCGATATCGGGCAATAGTCTTAATAGTTTCTGTGTGTCACCGTTTGTGCAGATGGTCATGAACGATGATCTCGATGCTGCGCGTCAGCCGGTGAAACAGCACATGGCACTTTATATTGGTGGCATGGGGCCGCGCGGTAAGAATTTTTACAATGATTATGCGAGTCGCATGGGCTATGCCGATGAGGCGAAGCAGATACAGGATTTGTATCTGTCAGGTGAGAAGGCCAAGGCAGCAGCAATGGTTCCGGATGCTTTGATTGATGCGGTTGCTCTAGTCGGGCCTGCGGCAAGGATTCGTGAGCGCTTGCAGGTTTGGAAGCAGGCCGGTGAGGCGGGGCATGTCGGGCGAATGATGATTGCCGGTGCCGATTCAGAGGCATTGGAGCTGGTTGCCGGAGAGTTGCTGTAATGACCACCCGTTTTGGTATCGCTATTCCGCAGGTGTTTCTGGATGGGCGTGCCGATATGACGTTGGTGACACGCACCTTGCAGCGAGCCGAGCATCTGGGTTTCGAAAGTGCCTGGGTACAGGATCAGATTATTGGCGATACGGCGTTAATGGAATCGGTCAGTCTGCTTTGTTATGCCGCTGCGGTTACTGCGCGAATTAGGTTGGGTGTTTCCGTCATCGTGTTTCCAACCCGCAATGCTGTGCAGCTCGCGAAGAGCTTTAGTACGCTCGATCACTTAAGCGGTGGCCGCTCGATTCTTGGTATTGGCCTAGGCCCGCCAGCAGTGGCAGAGAATTTTTATAAAAGCTTTGGTACGGAATACTCGCAGCGTGTGCGGCGCTTCACTGAAGGTTTGGAGGTTATGCGTTCACTGTGGCAGAACGAAACCACGCATATTGATGGCGAGTTCTATCAGCTCAATGGCACCCGACTTGAGCCCAAGCCGATTCAGCAACCTTTGCCCGTCTGGTTCGGCGGTCAGCATCCTGATGCGATTAAGCGTGCTGCCAAACTTGCCAATGGCTTCATGGGCGCGGGTCCTACGCCGACCCGGCAGTTTGGCCAGCATGTGCAACAGCTGCATGCCGCAATGGACGAGTTAGGTCGTGATCGCGGCGAGTGTCCAGTCTCGAAACGCGTGTACCTAGCGTTGGATGATGATGCCGATCGTGCGAAGGCGCGCCTCGATGAGTTTTTTGAAGCCCGTTACCCCTGGATGATCAAGAAC
>CBDTTT010000249.1:0-3225 GCA_965363345.1 uncultured Chromatiales bacterium | reverse complement strand
CGTCGGTCTGGGCTTGGTTAATGCGTTAGGCATGATCGGTGCAACACTCCTGTTGTTGTCGCTGTGGTTGGCAGCCATTTCTTTATTTGCCGGCGTGTCCTGGTTGGCTGTGATGGACTCGATTGGTGGTTTCATTGTGGAAACCAGCGAAAAACTCCGCGATCAGTTTATGGCTTTAAAGGCAAAGGCTCAGTTGCGACAGGTAAAAGCGCAGCGTCAGATTCAGGTACGCAGTAAGCGCGAGAAGGCCGAGAATAAAGTCAGGGTAAAAATCGCACCGAAGATTGAACCGGCAGTTCAAGAGACTGAGGTTAGCGTTCGTGCTCAGAAGGAGCGCCAAGTGCCGTTGTTTGAGGCCGCAGTCGCCGGTGAATTGCCGCCGCTGGGTCTTTTGAACGACCCAGCTGAGAAGGGACCGGGGTATTCGACCGAGGCGCTTGAGGGTATGTCGCGCTTGGTTGAATTGAAACTGGCTGATTTTGGCGTTGAGGTTGAAGTAGTTGCGGTGAAGCCCGGCCCGGTTGTTACCCGTTTTGAGCTGAACCCGGCTCCGGGTGTAAAAGTCAGTAAAATCAGTGGCCTTGCAAAGGATATTGCACGTGCTTTATCAGCAATTTCTGTGCGTGTGGTCGAGGTCATTCCCGGCAGTTCTTACGTAGGGCTTGAGATTCCGAACGAGTCCCGCGACATGGTGACGCTGGGCGAAATCCTGCGCTCTAAGGTCTTCGAAGAAATGAAGTCGCCGCTGACGCTGGCATTGGGCAAGGACATAAGTGGCAAGGCCGTTGTTGCCGATTTGGCGAGCATGCCGCATTTGATGATCGCGGGTACTACTGGTTCGGGTAAGTCGGTTGGTATTAACGCGATGATCCTTAGTTTGCTTTATAAATCGACCCCTGATCAGGTTCGTTTGATCATGATCGATCCGAAAATGCTCGAACTTTCTGTGTATGAAGGTATTCCTCATTTGCTGGCGCCCGTTGTAACGGATATGAGTGAAGCAGCAAACGCATTACGTTGGGCCGTCGCCGAGATGGAGCGTCGTTATCAACTGATGGCAGCCATGAAGGTGCGTAATATCAGTGGCTACAATCGTAAGATTCGTGATGCTAAAAAGGCGGGTGAATCGATTCTCGATCCGCTGTTTAAGCCCAACTTGGTATATACCGACAACGTCGCTCAGCCACTGGAAGAGTTGCCTAATATCGTTATTGTTATTGATGAGCTTGCCGACATGATGATGATTGTGGGCAAGAAGGTCGAAGAATTGATTGCCCGCTTGGCACAGAAGGCGAGGGCCGCAGGCATTCACATGATGGTTGCCACTCAGCGCCCGTCGGTCGACGTGATCACCGGCCTTATTAAAGCGAATATTCCGTGTCGTATTGCATTCCAGGTGTCTGCTCGCGTCGACTCCCGCACGATTCTGGATCAGGGTGGTGCCGAGAGCCTGCTCGGGCATGGCGATATGTTGTTCTTGCCCTCAGGCATACCGGCACCTATCCGGGTGCATGGCGCATATGTGGCTGATGAAGAAGTGATAGCGGTTACAGAGCACTTAAAAGCCGCTGGTGCTCCGGTGTACATTGAGGAAGTTACCGAAGGTCCGGCGATACCGCTGGTCGGTATTTCCGGTGAGCCTGCTGCTGATGATGAATCAGATCCCTTATACGATCAGGCCGTGCGGATTGTTACCGAAACCCGCAAGGCATCTATTTCCGGCGTACAGCGGCGCTTAAAGGTCGGTTACAACCGCGCAGCACGTTTGGTTGAGACAATGGAAGCGGCCGGCATTGTCGGTGAGCTGCAGTCTAACGGTCAGCGTGAGGTTATTGCGCCACCGCCGCCGGATATCGACTGATGCGTAAACTATTGCTGGTTGCTCTGGTGTGCTTGTCTGCCTCCGTTGTGCAGGCTGAGTCGGGTCGTGAAAGACTCGAGCAGTTCATTGCTACAACCGGTTCGTGGCAAGCCGATTTTCAACAGCGCGTGCTTAACACAGAGGGCGAGCTGCTCGATGAGGCATCAGGTCGTTTCACCTTGCTTCGTCCGGGCTATTTTCGCTGGGAATACACATCGCCGTGGCTGCAGACTATCGTCGCCGATGGTGAGCGCATCTGGTTGTATGATGCCGACCTGGAGCAGGTGACTGTTCGGAGCATGGCTGGTGGTCTGAGCCAGACGCCTGCGGCTCTGTTAGCAGGTGATATCTCAAGCCTTGAAAACTTCAATGTGGTGTCGATTGCAGCCGCCGACGGCGTGACCCGCTTAGAGTTGGGCAGTGCTGTGAGCGATAGCGATTTTGATAGCGTTGCTTTGCTGTTTCGAGAGCAGCAACTAATTGGTCTTGAGTTGGGCGATAAGCTCGGTCAAACCACACGTATTAGCTTTAGCAACTCCGTGAATAACCCGGGGCTTTCTCCTGCTGATTTTGATCTGGTGATTCCCGACACTGTAGACGTTATCGATGAATCCAACTTCTGATAAGGCGGTTCCCGATTCTGCTGCTGCTCCCGCGATAAGACTCCGCACCCTTTGGTTCGTGCTTGGTATTCTTATGTTGGCCTGTGTCCTGGCTATTTGTCTGGTCCCGCTAAATCTGCGCCCGGTTGCAGCGGTTTACAACGACAAAGTGATGCATGTGCTGACCTTTGTGTTGTTGACTGTCTGGTTCGGCGCCTTGCAAACGCAACGGGCGCGAAGCGCGCAAATAAAGCTGGTTGCCGCACTCTTTTTCTACGCTATTGCCATTGAGGTGCTGCAGTCCTTTACGACCTATCGCAGTGCCGAGTTTGCTGATTTGGTCGCTGATCTAATCGGTATTCTGCTTGGCGGTGTTCTGCTCCGCTTAGGCATGAGTGGCTGGCCGGCATTTATTGAGAAGCATATCTTCAGGCTACCCAGTTCATGACAGGTGAGCTCTTTGCGGCCGACACGTCCGGTTGGCGTCCGTTAGCCGATCGCATGCGTCCGCGCTCGCTTGATGAGGTGTGTGGTCAGCAGCACTTGCTTGCAGCCGGAAAACCTTTGGCGCGCATGATGACCGGCGAAACTCTGCACTCAGCTATTTTCTGGGGGCCGCCCGGTGTTGGTAAAACGACCTTGGCGCGTTTGATATCAGATGTCTCAGGGGCCGAATTCATCGGGTTGTCAGCCGTTATGGCCGGGGTGAAGGATATTCGCGCCGCTGTAGATCGTGCAGCATCCGGCATGCGGCCCAAGGGC
>CBDTTT010000248.1:0-3231 GCA_965363345.1 uncultured Chromatiales bacterium | reverse complement strand
ATCAATACCAATACCTGCGGTAACCGCAAACGCACCAACGTAATCCTGCTTGCCTTCACTCTCAGGAGCGACAAAATCAGACAGACAGAAATGTGCCTTACCTTCGGCTTTGCCTTTCTGCTGACGCAGATGATGCAGTTCCATCAATAATGACTCGCGACTCTCATCGGCATAAAGACGAATATCGTCTTCAACTGCAGCAGCGGGGAAAAAGCCAATGACGCCACGAGACTTCAGCCACTTTTCTGCGACTATCTTATCCAGCATCTCTCTCGCATCTTTATAGAGGCTACTTGCGGCTTCACCGACTACACCATCAGTAAGGATTGCGGGGAACGTGCCATGGAATTCCCAGGCGTTAAAGAATGGCATCCAATCGATATAATCCAGCAACTCTGTCAATGGAATATCGTCAAAGACACGACTGCCGGTAAATGTCGGTACTGGCGGCACATAAGTAGCCCAATCAATAGGTGCCCTATTTGCTCGCGCCTCACTTAACGTCAACTTTGGCGTCTGCCGCGATTTTCCGGCATGGCGTTCACGACGCGTCTGCGCATCTGCCTTAACCGTCTGGATATACTCATCGCGGCTGTTCCGGGTAATTAGTTTCTGTGCAACACCTACCGCACGCGATGCATCTTTTACGTAGACGACAGCACCATCATATCCAGGGTCAATTTTAACGGCTGTATGAGCGGGGCTAGTCGTCGCACCACCAATCAACAACGGCATATTCATATCAAGACGCTGCATCTCTCGACCGACATACACCATCTCATCGAGTGACGGAGTAATGAGCCCCGACAAACCGATCATGTCTGCATTTTCACGTCGTGCTGACTCCAGGATACGCTCACAGGGAACCATCACACCGAGATCAATCACGTCGAAGTTATTACACTGCAACACCACGCCGACAATATTTTTACCAATGTCATGCACGTCGCCCTTCACCGTCGCCATAATAATCTTGCCGGCTTTTTTCACCTCGCCACCCTCTTCATCCTCAATAAAAGGAACCAGATGCGCGACAGCCTTCTTCATCACGCGGGCAGACTTAACTACCTGCGGCAAAAACATTTTACCTGCGCCGAAACGATCACCGACGATGTTCATGCCGTCCATCAATGGGCCTTCAATAACGTGCAAGGGTCTCTCTGCTTCGAGGCGAGCTTCTTCGGTATCAGCAACGATGTACTCATCGTTGCCAATAACCAGCGCATGACTCAGGCGTTCGGAAGGAGTGCCTTCGCGCCACTCCGCAATAACTTCCTCCGCCACTTCGCCCGAATCACGGTACTTGCCGGCCATCTCCAACAGCCGTTCTGTTCCATCGCTGCCCCGGTTAAGGATCACGTCCTCAACAACGTCACGCAGCTCAGCGGGAATATCGTCATACACAGCCAGCTGGCCGGCATTCACAATCCCCATATCCATACCAGCTGTAATTGAGTGATACAAAAACACTGAATGCATGGCTTCACGGACCGGGTTATTTCCACGGAACGAAAATGACACATTGCTGACACCACCTGAGATATGGCAATCAGGATATTTTTCACGCAGCTGACGACAGGCCTCGACAAAGGCCACTCCATAATCGTTATGCTCTTCGATACCGGTGGCAACAGCGAACACATTTGGGTCAAAGATGATATCAGAAGGCTCGAAACCAACCTCTTCGGTAAGCAAGGTGTAGGCGCGTTCGGCAATCTCAAGACGATGCGGCACGGTTTCAGCCTGTCCGTTCTCGTCGAAGCCCATAACGATAACGGCAGCACCGTAACGTTGAACCTTACGTGCCTGCTCGAGGAATGATGCCTCCCCCTCTTTTAGAGAGATTGAGTTCACCACGGCCTTACCCTGAATATTCTTCAGGCCAGCCTCAATAACCTCCCAGCGGGACGAATCAACCATCATCGGCACCCGGCAAATATCGGGTTCACCAGCAATCAATTTCAGGAATCGCTCCATTGCGGCAACTGAATCCAACATGCCTTCATCCATATTGATGTCGACAATCTGAGCGCCATTCTCAACCTGCTGTAGCGCGACCTTAAGCGCCTGATCATAGTCATCAGCGAGTATGAGTCGCTTGAATGCAGCAGAGCCGGTTACGTTGGTGCGCTCACCGACGTTAACAAACAATGAGTCGGCATCAATATCAAGAGGCTCCAGCCCACTTAAACGCAGCGCTGGCTTAATCGTAGGAATCTGCCGCGGTGGATTAACCGAAACCGCCTCTTTAATTGCTTTGATGTGTTCCGGAGTGGTGCCGCAACAACCACCGACGACATTCAGCAGCCCTTCCTTAGCAAAGCTATTCAGAACGCCCGCCATGTGCGCCGGCGTGTCGTCGTACTCACCGAATTCGTTGGGCAAGCCCGCATTCGGATGCACGCTAACGCTGGTATCCGCGATTCGGCTCAATGCCGTCACGTAAGGCCGGAGGTCTTCCGCACCCAATGCACAGTTCAGACCAATCATAAATGGTCGGATATGACGCAACGAATTCCAGAAAGCCTCGGTAGTCTGACCCGAAAGTGTTCTGCCGGATGCATCCGTAATGGTGCCGGAGATCGCAACAGGGATATCAACGCCTAACTCATCCTGCAGCTCAGCGAGCGCAAACAATGCGGCCTTAGCATTCAGGGTATCGAAAATAGTCTCGACCATAATGAAATCGGCACCACCTTTAAGCAGTGCACGTGCGGCAGCACTATAGGTGTCACGCAACTCATCGAAACTAATGTTGCGAAACCCAGGGTCATTCACATCGGGAGACAATGAGCAGGTTCGGTTGGTCGGGCCAATAATGCCCGCCACATAACGTGGCTGGCCGGTTTCGGCAGCGACTTCGTCAGCCACGGTCCGTGCCAATCTTGCGCCCGTTTCATTTAACTCATCACACAGCTCTTCCATGCCATAGTCGGCCATGGACGGGGTGTTCGAGTTAAAGGTATTGCTTTCGATAATGTCAGCACCCGCTTCGAGAAACTGGCGATGAATATCACTAATAATATCGGGCTGGGTTAGGGTCAACAGATCATTGTTGCCCCTGAGGTCCTGCCCCCAATCGGCATAGCGCTCACCGCGATAATCCTCCTCGGTCAACTTGTGACGCTGAATCATCGTACCCATAGCACCATCAAGAATGACGATGCGTTCTTTCAGTAGCGAGAGGAGTTGGAATGGTTGACTGTTAGTGGCGACCTTATTCATGCTACG
>CBDTTT010000247.1:0-3257 GCA_965363345.1 uncultured Chromatiales bacterium | reverse complement strand
TGAATGACCCGCGTCTGAGAGCCTTGCCGGTTAGTGCATTGAATTGGCCCGAGCGGCTGCAAAAACAATTTTCACGTATTGGTGTGCAGACACTCGGGGAATGCGTGCGATTGCCCCGTGATGGTTTTGCCAAGCGTTTCGGTGTTGCCTATTTGCAGGAACTTGACCGGGGCTTTGGTCGAAGACCTGATTTGCGACCGACATGTGCTGAGCAGGAGACCTTCGACTCTTTGCTTGAGCTGCCGATGGAGACCAGCGCGTATCAGCAGATTGCTGTGGTGCTGGATGAGCATCTGGCTAAACTCGAAAACTTTTTACGTAAACGACAGTTAGCCGTGCAACAGTTTCGTATCAGTTTATTGCAGCGGTCTTTTGTTATCGATGTGGGTACACAAAACAGCATTACAGAAGTTGATATTGGTGTGCTGAATCCACAGCCGGGGGTTGAGGGGCTTGCTGAGTTAATTGCATTACGTTTCGAGCGTATTGAATTAACGGCTCCGGTTTATGCTGTGCAGTTGTGCGCAACCGCTTTTTTCTCATTGGATGAAAATCAGTTATCTGCAGCAGATGATGCCTTCCCCGACCCGCGTATCGAGGCTGCAGGCAATCAGCACCATGCTGCCGGTGGCAGGGCTTTACGTTTAATCGAGATGCTACGTCAGCGCATGGGTTATCAGTGTGTGTATAGCCTGTCTGCAGAGGCTGATCATCGCCCTGAATACGCCTGGAAGAGATCTGAGCCTTTGACGGTGAATGCTTCTGCTATTAGAACCGCTATATCACGACCCATCTGGCTGCTTGGTGAGCCTAAGTTGCTGTCGGCACCCGATGCATTGCCATTACAACCGGAGCGTATTGAAAGCGGCTGGTGGGATGGTGCGGATACGCAGCGTGATTACTTTCAGTGGCGGCATCGTTCAGGGCAGCGTTGTTGGGTGTTTCGTGATGAGGCAGGCTGGTATCTCCATGGCTTATTTGGCTGATGGCAACCCGCCGTAATCCAGCTGATTATGCTGAGTTGCATTGTCTGAGCAACTTTACTTTTCTAACCGGTGCCTCGCATCCTGGTGAGTTAGTGTCGCGGGCTGCAGAGCTGGGTTACCGCGCCCTAGCCATTACCGATGAGTGTTCTGTAGCGGGCATCGTTAGAGCCGATGTGGCGGCGCGTGAGTGTGGCATTCAGTTAATTATTGGCAGTAGTTTTTTGCTTGCTGATGGTTTGCAGTTGGTATTACTGGCAAAAAATAAGCGTGGCTATGCTCAGCTTTGTACTTTGATTACCGAAGGGCGGCGTGCTGCCGATAAGGGAAGTTACCATTTAGACCGGCAGACGCTAGACCGTAGTGCATTGGATGATTGTGTGCTGCTGTGGCCGGTGGCTCTGCACAATGATATTGCCGATGCGCTTTGGCTAAAACAAAAGTTTGGGCAAGCTGTCTGGGTAACCCGCAGTGTGTTTTTGGAGCCTACAGATGTTCAGCGTGAACAACATGCGGCTGCAATTTCGGCAGAAGCCGGGCTGCCGCAGGTGGCGACAGGACAGGTGCACATGCACCGCCGCAGTCGCCGGATCTTACAGGACACATTAACCGCTGTGCGTCACTGTACGACGCTTGCTAATGCAGGGGAGCATTTGTTTGCTAATGGTGAACGTTATCTACGTGGTCGCCGGCGGATCGCCGAATTGCATCCGGAGAAGTTGATGCAGGCCAGTTGCGAGATTGCGGCACAGATCGATTTTTCTTTGTCGCAGCTGCAATACCAGTACCCGCATGAGTTAGTGCCGGCAGGGCTTACGGCAACGGCATACCTGCGTGAAATGACCGAGATAGGCGCGCGGCAGCGTTGGCCTGATGGTGAAACACCGAAGGTGCGGCAGCTTATCGAGCATGAGCTGCAGTTGATTTCTGAGCTGCGTTACGAAGCCTATTTCTTGACGGTGTATGACATCGTTCGATTTGCACGTAGTCGTCATATTTTGTGTCAGGGGCGCGGCTCTGCAGCTAACTCCGCCGTATGTTTCTGCCTGGGAATTACCGAAGTTGATCCTGCGCGGATGTCGATGTTGATGGAACGTTTCATTTCTAAAGAGCGCGATGAGCCACCCGATATCGATGTTGATTTTGAAAATGCCCGCCGTGAAGAAGTTATTCAATATATCTATAACAAATACGGACGCAGTCGGGCGGCACTTACAGCAACTGTTATTACCTATCGTCCCCGAGGCGCGATCCGTGATGTCGGCAAAGCATTGGGTTTTTCTGCATTACAGATAGACCGGCTTGCCCGGGCAATGCAGTGGTGGGATGGCATGAAGATTAATCCGGAGCGCTTAGAGGAGGCTGGTTTCGATCCGCAAAGCCCGTTGTTAAGTCGTCTGATTAGTTTGGCCGATGCGTTGCTGGGCTTTCCCCGGCATTTATCCCAGCATGTTGGCGGCTTTCTTATTTCGGAGCAGCCACTGAGTGATTTGGTTCCTATAGAGAATGCGGCGATGCCGGACCGCACCGTTATTCAGTGGGATAAAGACGATCTGGATGCCTTGGGTCTGCTCAAGATAGATGTGCTCGCCTTGGGTATGTTGACGGCACTCCATAAGAGCTTTGACTTGTTAACGCAGTACCACGGGCGTTTGTTCTCAATGGCGACCGTGCCGGCGGAAGACCCGGCGGTGTATGAGATGGTGAGTCGTGGTGACACGATCGGTGTGTTTCAGATTGAGTCACGGGCACAGATGGCGATGTTGCCGCGTCTTAAACCGGCTTGTTTCTATGATCTGGTGATAGAGGTTGCCATTGTTCGCCCGGGCCCGATTCAGGGCGATATGGTGCATCCGTATTTACGTAGAAGAACGGGTAAAGAGCCTGTTGTCTATCCCGGCGAGGCTGTTAAGGAGGTTCTGGAGCGGACTTTGGGGGTGCCGATATTTCAGGAGCAGGTGATGCAGCTTGCGATAGTGGCTGCAGGTTTTACTGCGGGTGAGGCCGATCACTTACGCCGCTCGATGGCGGCCTGGCGACGCCACGGTACAGTTGATCATTTCGAACAGCGTCTGATAAGCGGTATGGTTGAACGAGGCTATTCGGCACAGTTTGCTGCTCAGGTGTTTAACCAAATTAAGGGTTTTGGTGAGTATGGTTTTCCTGAATCACATGCGGCTAGTTTTGCCTTGTTGGTGTATGTATCGGCTTGGTTAAAATGCCATCATCCTGCCGCCTTTTTTTGTTCGTTGCTTAATTCACAGCCTATGGGGT
>CBDTTT010000246.1:0-3280 GCA_965363345.1 uncultured Chromatiales bacterium | reverse complement strand
CCCTACCCCAATTACGGTCGAGACAAAAAGCTCTACTTTCCGGTTAATGAAACCAACCGCGACTACAAGCGCAAAGAAATGACACTGGGGCTGGAGATAGATGGAAGGTTTAAGGCCTACCCTTTTAAAGAACTAAAAAGAGGTAAGGAACTGAAAGACGGCTCGATGCGTTTTCAGGATGAACTTAACGGCGTGTCGTTCGAGGTTGTTTACGAAAAGCGCTACAAGACGGCACGCATCATCGATGGTGATGGCAAAGAAATACCAACGACCCTGGCGTTTTGGTTCGCGTGGTATGCCTTTCATCCGGATACCGAGATATATCGCAACTAAAGACCACAGGCACCAATACTCATGAGACTGCAACCAATATGGAATCCCTTTGAGGCTTCAACACGAATAGTTAGGTATGTGGAACTATAACGGTCAAAAACGCCCCGATTTCGCTACGCTGCCTGGCGAGCAACAAGAGTCTGTGTGGGATTATCCACGGCCACCGGCACTGGTGGAGTTCGACAAATTAGTCGAAGTTAAAAGCGGCGATACAACGATTGCCAGGTCAGCAAGGTGCAGGCGTGTACTCGAAACCGCTAGCCCTCCCACAATTTACATTCCAGCCGAAGACATAGCGCTTGAGCATTTAATGCTGGTTAGGGGTAATTCGTTCTGTGAATGGAAAGGCGCTGCCGATTACTGGGCGCTAGCCGAATCCAAGAACGCACAAGCAATTGGTTGGAGTTACCCCGATCCGAAACCGGCCTTCACAACCATCAGTGACTGGCTGTGTTTTTACCCGGGTCGCATCGAGTGTTACATCGATAGCGAACGAGTCAGACCTCAGGAAGGTGGCTTTTACGGCGGCTGGGTGACCGACAACATTGTCGGGCCATGGAAAGGCGGAGCCGACACAGGAAACTGGTAGCGCTAGCTAACGGATCAACTCAACTCGTCCGATCAACTATTCCGATCTAGAGTTCAGACCGAAGCGGCTTATCAGGCCGGTTCGAAATACATTACCGAGAACCAGCCCTGCTTGTCCTGCCATACTTTTTTAGATGCGAAACCGGCCTGTTTTGCCAGCTCGATAAATTCTTCTGGGTGATACTTGTATGAGTATTCTGTCTGAACGAGTTCACCTTCGGCAAAATCTACCTGATGACCTGCCAACTGCGCAGAGTGCTTGTCTGTACAGCGCAAGTGCATCTCAATGCGGCCGTGCTCATCGTTGTACAACGCATGATGCACGAACTTCTCTGTATCGAGATCACCTTCTAGCAGGCTATTCAGGTTATCCAGCACATTGATATTAAATTCAGCCGTAACACCAGCAGCATCGTTATAAGCAGAATGCAAAACACTCTTATCTTTCTTGGCATCGACACCAATCAGCAAACCGCCGGCACCATTCATTTGTGCACGCATAGCACGCATGAATTCTACTGCAGCTGCGGGTTCAAAATTGCCAACCGATGAACCGGGATAGAAGAACACCGGCGGTGCATCGCTAGCGGTCTCATCGAGTTCTATACCGCGTGTGTGATCACACGCTTGCGGCAGTACCGTCAACTCCGAGTATTCATCACTGAGTGTTGCGGCGCTTGCATGCAGGTGCTCGGCAGAAATATCCATAGGCACATACGCAGCAGGTTCGAGCTCGGGCAACAGCCAGCGGATTTTTTCGCAGGAACCAGCACCCGGTTCTACCAAGGTCACGCCTTTGCCAACCGCGGCGCAAATTTCGCTGAGATACTCTGTCAAAATTTCTTTTTCGACACGTGGGACGTAATACTCGTCCAGACTAACGATGTCATCAAACAACGCCGAGCCTTTTTCATCGTAAAAATATTTGGGCGAGATCCGCTTAGGCGTCTGTGACAGCCCCGCGATAACCTCAAGCTCAACATGACTGGATTCATCAGCCTGCTGTACGTCGACTGCTTTTAATAAAGGATTTGCTGCACTCATAAAATAACCATCAAATGTCCGCTGCTAGCCGGATGCCGGAGCACTGCCAACGATCGCGCGGATAGAAAAAATTTCGATAACTTGAGCGGATATGAAACGCCTGGCTCAGACATGAACCACCTCGTAACACCATCTGCCCGCTCATAAACTTACCGTTGTACTCACCAACGGCGCCCGGCAAGGGTTGATAACCCGGGTAAGGTAGGTAGGCGCTCTGGGTCCATTCCCAACAATCGCCATACAGCTGACCAATAGTGCCAGCGGCGTTGCTGGCTGGCTGCGGCTGCAAGCTATCTGCATCAAGCAGGTTACCTGCAACGGGCTGCAGCTGGGCAGCAATCTCCCATTGTGCCTCTGTGGGCAACCGATAGCCAGCCCAAGCGGCGTAGGCCTGGGCTTCAAAGTAGCTGAGGTGGCTAATCGGCAGCGATTCATCCAGCGGCTGCAAGCCATTTAGCGTGTATTCAAGCCACTGACCATCAATGCTGCCCCAGTACAACGGGAGCTTCCAGTTATTCTGCGTTACTTCATGCCAGCCATCCGCCAACCAGTGGTCGGGGTTGTCATAACCACCATCGATAACGAATTCAAGATACTCACCGCTGGTAACCAGGCGATCGGCCAGCTTAAAAGGTGCGACATATTCGATATGCCGAGGTAGCTCATTATCGAAACAAAACGCGTTGTCGGCATAACCCGTTTCGAGCTGGCCACCCTCACAGTTGATAAAGCGCATTGGCGCAACCGTGTTGTTTAGAGGCCCAGCGTCGACTTGCTGCCGATAAGCAGGAAACAGCGGATTCTGAAACAGGTTGTACTTCACATCCGTGAGCAGCAATTCCTGATGCTGCGCCTCGTGATGCAGACCCAGCTCGATGCGCTCATGAATAAGCTCACGTTGTGGATGAGCCGTGTCGCTCAGTAGCTCGACGACCGCTTCATTGACGATGGTGCGATAGTCGATCACTTCCGCCAATGTCGGGCGTGACAACAGCCCCCGCTCCGCTCGCGGAAACTGTTCGCCGATGCCGTTGTAATACGAATTAAACAGCACGGCATACAAGGGATTAACGGGCACATAATTTGAGCTGTATTCACCCAGCACGAAGCTTTCAAAAAACCAGGTGGTATGCGCCAGATGCCATTTCGCCGGACTCGTTTCCGGCATCGCCTGCAAGTTGCAGTCTTCAGGCGTCAGGTTGGCGCACAGCACCACACTAGATTCGCGCAGCGCCGAGAAAGCATCAGCAATGCTTTCGGGTTGTTGTGCCACCGGTTCGATAACGTTTGGTTTCATAGTGTTTTAAAGATACCC
>CBDTTT010000245.1:0-3323 GCA_965363345.1 uncultured Chromatiales bacterium | reverse complement strand
TAATTGTTTTGGTGTTTGCCGCAGCCAGAGATAGTTGGCCATAGGGGTCGCCGCAGAGATTCTGGGTGTCGGGAGTGAGCAGAATATCGAAGCCCATATCCTCAATTCGCGCTGCGAGTTTGGCTGTATAACCTGGAGAAGGCTCCATAACCATGCCGAATTCAGTCATTTTCTTACGCTCCTTCAGAATTTGAATTGGCGGGACTTAGTACATCCCGTTTCACAAACGGTGATTGGATAAACCGCCCCAGTACCTTCCAAATGGTCATAGAGTTTATTCTAGTGCCCGATTTATTGGCGGCTAGTGTCTCTTTTACAAGATACGGAGCAACGGTTTCAACGCGATCGGCAACGATGTTGAACATGCCGCTGCGGCTTTTGAACTCTTCCGATTCTGAATCATTGAGGTCCTTCATCAGTAAGTCCGTAACAACGATACCAGGACTCATGAGACCGATAATAAGCGGCGTATCTTTGTATTCTTTTATCATTGACTTGGTCAAATAAAGCACCGCACATTTGGTTGCGCCGTACACAGACATGCCCTGTTTCACTAGGCCCTCACTGCCAAATCCTTCCATATTGAAAATCTTGCCGCTGTCTTGTTTAAGCATGCCAACAAGTGCAACTTTGCAGCAGTTCATCATCCCAAGTAGGTTAGTTTGTGAAACCATAACTAACTGTTCGTCAGGTATTTGGTCCAGGTTGAGTTTCCGGTTGCTAACACCAGCATTATTTATCCATATATCGACGGTGCCAAAGGTATTTGCAGCGTGCTCCCATAATGCTCTGACGTCTGCAATAGCAGCCACATCAGCAGCGATGCCGGTAGCCTTACCGGCATTCAGGTTGTTTAGTTCTTTCACTGCATCGTCTACAGCCGCCGCCCGGCGACTCGACACCACAACGTTATGTCCTAACCGGACATACTCGTGTGCCATGCCTAGACCTATGCCTTTCGTGCTTCCTGTGATAACAATATTCATTGCCCTTCTGCTCCGATTTTCTTTTGTTGGTGTTTTAGGTGTTTTGCGCTATTGAGTGATTCACTTGCTGGTATATTCAGCTCGTTCGCCGGTCAGTGCAGATAGATCTGTTGTTGAGAGCCAGTTGCGGCCCGTTTCTGAGTCTTGCAGGTAAGTATCAAGAAAGGCATGGCTGACAGCTTGCAGAATTGCCAGGCCATCCGGATCTTGTTCGCCACCCCTGTCATGACGTGCAATAAGCCCGCCGAAATAGTGATCAGCATTTTCGATTGCCAGGCTGTATTTGTCACCGGCCGGTGAGAGGGGATAGGCCGACATGCGCCACTGCCATGGGAATACAGGACCGACGCCTAAGTTGCCTTCATCCAATGAGCCGCCAGTTACCAACAATGGTCCGGTCAGATAGTCGAAAGCATCATCAGTTACGACTGGCAGCGGGCCAACGCCACTTAGATTGAGTGCTGCTATGAAGCGTTTATCGGAGGCTGGCTCATCAAATTGATATTGATCAGGTTGGAGTTTCAGACCAACTTTAATTAGCGCTGTAAGCGCACCGAATGAATGGCCTGCTGCAGCGACCTTATCCACATCAAAAATACCAGGAGCATCCAGTTGGGCAGAAATTTCAGGCAGTCCATCCAGTACGCAGGACATGTCTCGGATGCGGCTGGAAAGCAGCTTGCCGAGGTCTGGGGGTTCAGTCGATGGCGGTTGTTCCGTAGCATCGAGATGCCATGGAGCGATGACAGCATACCCTTGCTCCGCCCAGTATGTGCATAGCGAATCATAGGCAACTACACTGCAAAGAGAACCATGCGAAAAAATGATTACGGGGTAGGGACCCTCGCCCTCTGGCAAGTGTATTCGCAATGTAATATCACGCTGTTGCACAGGATCGGCTAACTTAATTGCTTCGAAAGTGCGAACCTTGCACGTGTCTGAACTTGATGAGTAAAGCATTGAAAATCTACCTATAGAGTAATTTGATGGCTTGTTGTTCTAATAATTAGATGGTTTGTTATTCGGACGCATTTCAGCGAGTGCTAGCCTTCTGCATTCTGGCTATCCGGCTGTGACACTCCGGCCCAAATAAGCCCAAGAGCTGCGATTAAGATAACGCCGTTAGCGACACCGGTGATGAGGAAGGGTGCGCCGGGCATCCATGAATCAAACAGAACGCCACCGATTTTGGTAGCCAACAAAATGCCAATGGCACCGAACATGTTGAATGCACCGCTGATTGATCCGATCATGCTTTTGCTGGCTTCCTGTCCTACCAGTGCGGTGGCTGCGACGATAGCGGCCACCTGTCCCATGCCAAGTACTGCAGCTGCTGGGTAAGCTTGTGTGCCCATAGGTGTGTCTAGCGAACCCATCCACAGGTATCCGATCATCGCAATGAATGTGGCAAGCGCTACCCCGGCAACTCGACTGATTCGGTCAATAATGTAGCCAATAACCGGTGCGAAAACTAAGGCCGACACCTGGATTACCGCGAAAAGACTCCCGGCCTGTATCAGCGCCTCCTGGGTCGTCATGCCCTCGCCAATACCCACTTGCGTAACCCACAATGAGAGAAATACAACCACTACAACCAGGTCTGTGCGACCTATGAATGCCGCACCATATGCCAAGGCAATGCGCGGGTTGCTGCGTGCCGCACCCATGGCAACTTTAAAGCCCTGCCATGCCGACTCATTTTTAGCAGCCTTGCTAGCGTTGTGTTTAGCAACGCCAAACCAGACTAACAACCCGCCCAATAGTGCAATTCCTGCTGCAACCCAGTAAGTATAGCGGCCTGCTTCAATAGCCGTTGCTCCTGACTCGGTAAATTTGGCGGGCAAAGGCGCGAGCATAATCACCACGAAAATAACACCTAAAATGCTGACGATGCCCATCAAGCCGACGAGCTTGCCGCGACTATTGTTTGCGGGATATTCCGCCTGCAAGGCTACGAACATCGCACCCATAGCCGTAGCTGCAACAGCGTAGATGAGCCGGTACGCCAACAGTTCGTTGTAGCTGGAAGCCAGTGGATAGAGAATATAGGCAACCCCAGTCAGAACGAGGCCAAACGTAAACACTAGTCTTCGACCGTATTTATCCGATGTGGCACCCATAAAGCCCGCAAGTGAGATAATCACAATTTCTGACCAGAACGCCAGATTGCCGCTTACGGTTCCTTGTTCGTTGAGCGGAATTCCAAGGTGCTCAGTCAGAATATAGGGTTGCGCAAAATTAATGAAAGGGGAGACGATGCCAAGAATAAATGCAGCGACAACCAGAGTTATTCCATTGCCCCCGGAGACGCCGGATGCCCAATGGATCGGACCTAAT
>CBDTTT010000244.1:0-3326 GCA_965363345.1 uncultured Chromatiales bacterium | reverse complement strand
ATTGCTTCGCTCAACACCGGTGCCCGGTTATGCGTTATTAGTTTTCATTCGTTAGAAGACCGGATGGTTAAGCGGTTTATGCGTGACCACTCGCGTGTTGATCCCGCTTTGTCACGCATGCCGGTTATACCCGAGTCAGCACGACCAGTGCTGCGGTTAGTTAAGGGCGCTATCAAGGCCGGCGATGCAGAGCTTGCAGTTAACCCCCGTGCCCGCAGCGCTGTATTGCGCGTAGCGGAGGTTTTGTAGTGGCCGAGCAGCAGCGTCTTCTGTTGACTTGTTCCGCTTTGGGGTTAGCTGTGATGGTCACTGCTATCGCCTGTATTTATAGCAAACATGAGTCACGCAAAATGTTTGTCGAGTTGCAAAGTCTGACGGCTGCACGCGATGCAATGGAAGTTGACTGGGGTCGCCTGCAGATTGAGCAGAGCACCTGGTCCACTCATGCGCGTGTCGAGCGCTTAGCGCGCAAGCAAATGAAAATGCGTTCGCCGAATCCTGCCGATATCCGGTTGGTGCAGCAATGAGAAAGACGACGAAAAAAACCTTGAAGCGTAAGCCGGTTAAGCGGAGTTCGGTGACAAAAGAAGTGCAGCAGAGCAGTTTCAATGGGCGCGCCTATTTCGCCGTATTCTGTTTGGCGCTGGGCGCTACCGGCCTGTTCGCCCGTGCCGTATACCTGCAGGTTGTCGATGAGGCTTTTCTTGAGCGTCAGGCAGATGCACGCCATATTCGTTCGGCAAAACTTGCCGCGCATCGTGGCACTATCACCGACCGCAATGGTGAAGTTCTGGCGGTTAGTACTCCGGTCGATAGTATCTGGGTTGACCCCAAAGTATTGCTAACCACACCAGAGCAGATTCCGGTGTTGGCGAAAGCGCTCGATATTAAGGAGAAAGACTTTACTGCAAAACTGAGTCGTAACTCGAATAAAGAGTTTTTATGGGCTAAGCGTCACATGAACCCTGCTGCAGCTACTGCTGTTTTAGATAGGGGTATTGCGGGGGTTCACGTACAGCGTGAGTATCGCCGCTATTATCCTGCAGGTGAAGTGACAGGCCATCTTCTCGGCTTTACAAATATCGACGATAACGGGCAGGAAGGCTTAGAGCTTGCTTTTGATCATCGCCTTGCGGGCAGTCCCGGCAGTAAGAAGGTGCTGAAGGATCGTCTGGGTCGTTTCGTTGAAGATATTGAGAGCGTAAGGGCTCCGGTTCACGGTCAGAATGTTGTTAGCAGCATCGATTTGAGAATGCAGTACTTTGCGTATCGCTCGCTCAAATCAGCTGTGAAAAAGCATAAAGCTAAATCCGGTTCGGCTGTCGTTATTGATGTGAACACCGGCGAAGTGCTGGCGATAGTTAATCAGCCCAGTTACAACCCGAACAATCGTGCAAGTTTCTCTGCGAGTCATTATCGCAACCGGGCGATTACCGATATCTTTGAGCCGGGCTCTGCGCTGAAGCCTTTAATAGTTGCTGCGGCGCTTGAGAGTGGCAAGTATCGTCCCAATTCTTACATCAATACTTCGCCCGGTTTTATTAAAGTCGGGTCGAAGAAGATTATTGATACGCGGAATCTGGGCCGCATCAACATGCAGACCATCTTGCAGAAATCGAGCAATGTTGGCGCGACTAAAATTGCGATGTCTCTTGACTCCAATTACCTATGGGATGTTCTCACCCGTTTTGGTTTGGGGCAGTCAACCGCCAGTGGTTTTCCTGGTGAGTCAGCGGGCTTGCTCAGTCACTACTCTAATTGGCGTGAAATTAGTCAGGCAACCCTTGCTTATGGTTACGGCCTATCTATGACGCCATTACAGCTGGCTCAGGCTTACGCTGTGTTGGGTGGGCATGGGTTGCAGCGCCCTGTTTCCTTGTTGAAGGTAGAGCAGGAACCTATTGCGCGTCGGGTCGTTAAATCTGAGACAGCGGATGCTGTTCTCAGAATGATGGAAAGCGTGGTGCAGGAAGGTGGCACCGGCACTCAGGCCGCGATAGCAGGCTATCGTGTGGCCGGTAAAACCGGCACCAGTCGTAAGGCTGGAGTGGGTGGTTATGCCGAGGATCGTTATGCTGCAGTTTTTGCGGGCCTGGCGCCTGCCAGTGATCCTCAGCTAGCTATGGTCGTAATTGTCGATGAGCCGAATGCTGGTCAGTACTACGGTGGTCAGGTAGCTGCTCCTGTGTTTTCCAATATTGCTTCGGGTGCATTGCGCATTCTCGCTGTTGCACCAGATAATGTTCAGAGTGTTAAAAGCTCTTCGCTGAAATTGGCGGAGGCTGGCCGATGAGCATGTGTTTGAGCAAGCTGTTTGATGGTTTGACACTTGATGTGCCTGTGCTGACTGTGTCCGATATTACGACTGATAGTCGTCGTGTTGTTCCGGGCGCTTTGTTTATGGCTTGCCGCGGTGTTGGCGGACACGGACTAGAATTTCTATCTCAGGCACTTGATGCCGGAGCGACAGCGGTTGCATGGGAACCCGAACCAGGGCTGTCCGCGCCAGAGGTGCCAGTGGGTGTCCTTAGCTTTTCTGTTGAAGGCCTGGGTGAGCATGCCGGAGCTATTGCGGCGCGGTTCTTCGCGGAGCCTTCAGCCGCCGTTTCAATTGCCGGGATCACCGGAACCAATGGTAAAACAACAACCGCATGGTTAGTTGCAAGCGCTCTAGAACGGTTGGGTATGTCTGCCGGATACATGGGTACGTTGGGCTATGGTCGTATGTCTTCTGAGTTGGAATCAACCGCATTAACCACGCCGGGTGTGATTAGTGTCCATCGACGCTTACGGGCAATGGCAGATGCAGGTGCAAGTCATGTCGTAATGGAAGTTTCCTCGCACGGGCTCGACCAGGGCCGTGTTGCAGGTGTTCAGTTTAAGACTGTCGCATTTACAAACTTAAGCCGTGATCATCTCGATTATCACGGAGATATGAAGGCATACGAGCACGCTAAGTTGCGCTTGTTTACCGAGTTTGAATTTGAGTCAGCAGTAGTTCATGTCGCGAACGACTTTGGCAGGGAATTAGCCACGTTATTGCACAAGGATGTGCACCTTTTAACTGTCTCAACGGATCCTGAGACACCGGCTGATTTAAGGCTTGAGTTGTTGGCGGCTACCGCAGAAGGTTTGCATATTCGCGTTAGCGGTAAGTTCGGAGAAGCCGAACTTAAGTCTCCTTTATGGGGACGTTTTAACGTCGAGAATCTGGCAGTCGCTGCCGGCATTCTTATTGCGGAGGGTGTTTCACTCGATGACGCAGTTGCTGCACTCGCTGAGTGCACGGCTCCCGCAGGTCGTATGGAGTTGATCTTCGGAGATGC